>NZ_JBEXWT010000018.1:0-129858 GCF_040629945.1 Kitasatospora sp. NPDC005856
CCCTGACCGTCGCCGACGTCTCCCCCACCATCGCCACCCCGGCGGTCTTCCTCTACCGGGCGCTCACCTTCTGGGTGCCGGTGCCGGCGGCTCAGAGCGCGTTCCTGCGCTGGAGCACGTTGTAGGCGATCCAGCCCGGCAGCACCGGCAGCCAGAAGGTGAGCGCCCGGTAGAGGAAGACCGCCGGGGTGGCGATGGTGGGGGAGACGTCGGCGACGGTCAGGGCGCCGATCAGGGCGACCTCGACCGGGCCGATGCCGCCGGGGGTGGGGATCGCCGAGCCGGCCGCGTTGGCGGTCAGGAAGACCACCGCGACGGCCGAGAAGCTGACGTCGCCGCCGAAGGCCTGCACCGAGAAGTCCAGGCAGGCGGTGAAGGAGAGGGTCAGCAGCAGGATGCCGCCGAAGCCGGTGACCAGCTTGCTGGGCGTCTGCATCAGGTCGAGCATCCGCGGCACCACGCCGAAGAACAGCGAGCGCAGCCGGCCCAGCACGAACCGGCGCAGCGGTGCGACGGCGGCCACCACCAGGGCGAGCACGGCGGCGCTCAGCACGCCGATGATCACCGCGCGGGAGGCGGAGAGGTCGCCGTTGGTCTGGCTGCCGGTGATCAGGCCGAAGCTGAACAGCAGCAGCAGGTGCCCGGCCAGGCCCGCCAGCTGGGAGGCGCCGACCGAGGCCACCGCCTGGCCGGAGCGGATGCCGGACTTCTGCAGGTAGCGGGTGTTGAGCGCGATGCCGCCGATCGCGGCGGGGGCGACCAGCTTGACGAAGGAGCCGGCCAGCTGGGCGGCCACCGTGCGCCGGAACGGCAGCCGCTCGGGGACGAAGCCGGTCAGGCTCATCGCGGCGGCGACGTAGCTGAAGGCGGCGGCGAGCAGGGCGGCCGCGGCCCAGGCCCAGTTCATCTGGGAGAGCTTCAGCTGGGCCGGCTTGATGGTGGTCAGCGCCAGGTAGGCGGCGAAGGTCAGCGCGATCACCATGATCAGGCTCTTCGGCTTCAGCCGTTCCAGCTTGACCGGGGCCATCGGGGCCTCGGGGGCGATCTGGAGGATCTGGCCGCGGACGCGGCTCAGCAGGTCCTCGCCGGCCGCCGCGATGTCCTCTTCGGCCTGCTGCTGGGTGCGCTCGCCGGCCGCGACCTGCTCCAGCGCCCTGGCCCGGGCGGCGGTCTTGCGCTCCTTGGTGAGCTTGGCGAGGTCGACCCGGGTGGAGCGGCTCATCCCGACCGGCTGGAGCAGCGGCAGCGCCTGGGCGACCCGCTCGGCGCCGAGCACCGCGTTGGCGGTGGCGACGGCGCGCTCCGGGCCGATCCGCAGCGCGAAGGTGGTGAGCAGCTGGGCGACGTCGATGCGCAGCGTCAGGTCGGTGGCGGCGATGTCGCCGCCGGAGAGGTTGACCAGGCAGCCGGTGCGCCCGTCCACCACCAGCAGCGACTCGCCGGTGAGCCGGCGGTGGGCGATCCGGCGCTCGTGCAGGGCGGCCACCGACTGCCAGATCGAGGCCATCACCCGGTCGGTGACCTCCTCGTCGGCCAGCTCGTCCAGGGTGCGGCCCTCGACGTTCTCGTACACCAGGATCGCGGCGTCCGGGCCGAGCTCGGAGGTGGCGACCAGCTGCGGCGCGCGGGCGCCCGAGGCGGCCGCCGCGTACGCGATCAGGGCCTCCTGCTCCAGCGCCTGGCGCAGCGACTGGGGGCTGCGGCGCACCGCGACCGAGCGCAGCCGCAGCCGCCGCCAGGCCCGGTAGAAGAAGCCGGAGGCCTGCTGCTCCCGGTCGATGATGTGCACGTCCAGCGGGGGCCCGCCCTGCTGGGTGACGTGGTAGCGGCGGGTGCCGCCGGGGGCGTCGGGGGCGCGCACGGCGCCGGCCGGGGTGAAGCCGACCTTGCGCAGGCCGATCATCAGGTGTTTTCCGGTGGGCCGGATGTTGGGGGAGCCGATCGCGTACAGCGTGCCGTAGGCGACGGACCAGCCGATCAGCACGGTGAGCAGCAGCGACAGCGGGGTGGTGTAGCCGCCGAGCAGCTCGGTGACCCCGCTGAAGATCACCACCACCCACAGGGCGACCCGCCAGCGCGGTCTGCTCGACATGCCGACGGCCGTCATGTAGGCGATCACCGGGGCGAGGTAGCCGTGCACCGGGTCGGTGAGGGTGCCGTTGCTGTCCAGGGGCAGCCT
The DNA here is from genome assembly GCF_040629945.1 of Kitasatospora sp. NPDC005856. Taxonomy (NCBI): domain Bacteria; kingdom Bacillati; phylum Actinomycetota; class Actinomycetes; order Kitasatosporales; family Streptomycetaceae; genus Kitasatospora; species Kitasatospora sp. NPDC005856. The sequence continues at coordinate 2,180 of NZ_JBEXWT010000018.1, forward strand.
GGTCAGCGCGTCCCGGATGTGTTCGGAGGCGCCCTCGGCGACCCACCAGTCGATGCCGAGCGAGACGCCGTACGCCAGCACCGAGGCGAGCACGCCGTCGGCGACCCGCAGGCCGTCGCGTTTGATCAGCCGCTCGACGGCGAAGGCCAGCGGCACGGCGAGCACCGCGACGCTGGAGAGCAGGCCGGTGATGGTGGAGAACACCGCGGAGAAGTGCGGCGCGTTGGAGGCGATGTCCTGTTCGATGCCGGTGGTGGTCGAGGTGGCGATGCCGGCCAGCACGAACACGGCGACTATGCCGAAGACGCCGGCCAGGAAGCGGATCAGGTCGGACGGGCGGTGCGCGCGGGCGGCGAGCAGCGGCTCGTCGACGTCCAGGTGCGGGGCCTCGTCCAGCGGGTCGTGGTCCTCGGGCGGGACGGCGGGGGCCTTCGGGGCGCCCGGGCGGCCGTCGGCCCGCTCCGGGACCGTCGGCTCCGGGATCGCCGGCTCGCGGGCCGCGGTGGTCTCGGCCGGGGGCGGTCCGGGCTGTTCGGGGGCCTTCGTGGGTGCGGGGGTCTTGATCGTCCGGTCCTTGATCAGGGAGACTTCCGGCGTCGGCCCCGGTTCGGGCCGGCCTTCGCCCCCGTTCCCGGGCGTCGGCGGCACGGCGGCGGCGGACTCGTCGGAGTCCTTGTCCACGCCCACGTCAGCCGTCCCGGTCATCTGGTCTTGTCCTCGTATCACCACTCACCGCCCCGGAAGATGGTGGCATGCCCCGGCGCCCCGTGCGGGACAGGGGGCGGATCGGGCGCGGCGGATCGTACGCACCGGGCCACGCGAGCGCCCCCGTAGGGAAGAATGCCGCAGGTGACGGACGCAACACACGACGGTCTTCCGGACGCCCTGCCGCCGTTCGCCGAACTGGTGCTCGACCTGACCGAGCGGATTCCACCCGGCCGGGTGATGACCTACGGCGACGTCGCCGAATACCTCGGCCAGGGCGGCCCCCGGCAGGTCGGCCGGGTCATGGCACTCTACGGCGGATCGGTGCCCTGGTGGCGGGTGATCCGCGCCGACGGCCGCCTGCTGCCCGGCCACGAGCAGCGCGCCCTCGCCCACTACGGCGACGAGGGCACCCCGCTGCGCGAACTCGCCGACCCGCCCCGGGTCGACCTCGGGCGGGCCCGCTGGGACGGCCAGGAGGACGGCTAGGGCGTGCCTCACGCCCCGGCTTCCCCCACTTCCCGAAAACGCCGCGCGGACGGGAATGACGGGGCAGGATCGTAGGCTCGGTACGGGCGGGCCCGCCGGGCCCGCCCCCGCCGTGCCCCACCGTTCGACCCCAGGACCAGTTCGTGAGCTCCCCCTACCGGCTCGTGCGCAGCCCGCTCGTCCAGCCCGACCCACCCGTGCTGGACGCCTACCAGCGCGCCGTGGTCGAGCACACCGGCGGGCCACTGCTGGTGCTGGCCGGACCGGGCACGGGCAAGACCACCACCCTGGTCGAGGCGGTCGCCCGGCGCGTCGAGGACGGCACCGACCCCGAGCGGATCCTCGTCCTCACCTTCAGCCGCAAGGCCGCGACCGAACTGCGCGACCGGATGTCCGGCCGGCTCGGCGGCTCGGCCGCCGCCCCTCAGGCCACCACCTTCCACTCCTTCTGCTACGCCCTGCTGCGCTCCCACCAGGACCCGGAGGACTACGCCGAGCCGCTGCGGCTGCTCTCCGGCCCCGAGCAGGACGTCATGGTCCGCGAACTGCTGGCCGGCGGCGCCGAGGACGCCAAGCACGGCAGCACCCGCATCGAGTGGCCGCTGGACCTGCGGGCCTGCCTGACCACCCGCGGCTTCGCCGACGAGGTCCGCGCCGTCCTCGCCCGCAGCCGCGAACTCGGCCTCGGCGAAGCCGAACTCGAACGCTTCGCCCAGGGCGTCCGGCGCCCCGACTGGGCCGCCGCCGCGCACTTCCTGGCCGACTACCTCGACGTCCTCGACCTGCGCGGCGTCCTCGACTACGCCGAACTCGTCCACCGCGCCGTCCTGCTCGCCGAACGACCCGAGGTCGGCGAGCAGCTGCGCCGACGCTACGAGGTCGTCTTCGTCGACGAGTACCAGGACACCGACCCCTCCCAGGTCCGGCTGCTGCGCCAGCTCGCCGGCGGCGGTCGCGACCTCGTCGCCGTCGGCGACCCCGACCAGTCGATCTACGCCTTCCGCGGCGCCGACATCAACGGCATCCTCGACTTCCCGCAGACCTTCCGGCAGGCCGACGGCAGCCCCGCCGACGTCAAGGTGCTGCGGGTCTCCCGCCGCTCCGGCGCCGTGCTGCTCGCCGCCTCCCGGGAAGTCGCCCGCCGGATGCCGATGGGCCGGCTGCCCGCCGACAAGCTCGCCCAGCACCGCGCCCTGCTGCCCTCCCGCGAGGGCGGCAGGGTCGAGGTCTACACCTACCCGACCCCCGGCGCCGAACTCGACTCGATCGCCGACCTGCTGCGCCGCGCCCACCTGGAGGACGGCGTGCCCTGGGGCGAGATGGCCGTGCTCGTGCGGGCCGGCGCCCGCTCCATCCCCGGCGTGCGGCGGGCGCTCGGCGCGGCCGGCGTCCCGCTGGAGATCGACGGCGACGACCTGCCGCTGCGCGAGGAACCGGCCGTCGCCCACCTGCTGCTCGCCCTGCGGGCCTGCGCCGAACAGGCCGCCCGGGACAAGCAGGGCGACCTTGACTCCCCCGGCCCGCTCGCCACCGAGCCCCTGACCACCGAACTGGCGCACGCCCTGCTCACCGGCCCGCTCGGCGGCCTCGACGGCTCCGACCTGCGCCGGCTCGGCCGCGCCCTGCGCGAGGAGGAACGCGCGGCCCTGCGAGCCGACGGCCGCCCCGCCGCCGTCCCGCGACCGGCCGGCGAACTGATCCGCGAGGCCCTCGCCGAACCCGAGCGCCTCGTCGCCCTCGACCCCGCGCACGCCCGCCGCGCCCGCGACCTCGGCACCCTGCTGCGCAAGGTCCGCGAACAGCTGGCCGGCGGCTGCACCGCCGAGGAGGCGCTCTGGGAGCTGTGGGACGGCAGCCGCCGCTGGCGCGAGCGACTGGAACGGGCCGCCCTGCGCGGCGGCGCGGCCGGCCGCAACGCCGACCGCGACCTGGACGCCCTGTGCGCCCTGTTCGAGACCGCCGCCCGGGCCGAGGAGCAGGTCACCGGCCACCGCAGCGCCCTGGACCTGCTCGCCGAACTCGAAGCCCAGGACATCGCCGCCGACACCCTCACCGTCCGGACCGTGCGCCCCGAGGCGGTGCGCCTGATGACCGCCCACCGCTCCAAGGGCCTGGAGTGGCGGCTGGTCGTGGTGGCCGGCGTCCAGGACGGCCTCTGGCCCGACCTGCGCCGCCGCGGCTCCCTGCTGGAAGCCGACCGCATCGGCCGCGACGGCCTCGCCGAACCGCTCTCCCCGGGCGCCCTGCTCGGCGAGGAACGCCGGCTCTTCTACGTCGCCGCGACCCGCGCCAGGGAACGGCTGATCGTCACCGCCGTCAAGGCCCCCGCCGACGACGGCGACGAACCGTCCCGGTTCCTGCGCGAGCTCTACCGCGAGGACGTCGACCCCAGGACCGGCAAGGTGATCCGCCGCACCCCGCCGGTCACCGTCGAGGACGTCACCCACCGCCCGCGCCGCCCGCTGTCCGTCGCCGCGCTGGTCGCCGAACTGCGCGCCGTCACCGTCGACCCCGCCCGCTCGCCCGAACTGCGCCGCGCCGCCGCCGAACGCCTCGCCACCCTCGCCGCCGCCACCGACGAGGAGGGCCAGCCGCTGGTGCCCGCCGCCCGCCCCGAGCGCTGGTGGGGCCTGGACGACCCCACCGCCGCCCCCGAGCCGCTACGCAGCGCCGACCTGCCGGTCCGGCTGTCCGGCAGCGGGCTGGAACAGCTGGAGAACTGCTCCCTGCAGTGGTTCCTGGACAAGGAGGTCAAGGCCCGCGGCGCGGGCTCGGCCGCCCAGGGCTTCGGCAACGTGGTGCACGCCCTCGCCGACGAGGTCGGCTCCGGCCGCACCCCCGCCGACCTCGCCGTGCTCATGGAGCGGCTGGACACCGTCTGGGACGCGCTGGCCTTCGACGCGCCCTGGAAGTCCCAGCAGGAGAAGACCGAGGCCCGCGCCGCCCTGGAGCGCTTCCTCAACTGGCACGTCCTGGAGCGCGGCCGGGACCTCGTCGCGACCGAGCACGGCTTCGACGTCACGCTCGACGTCGGCGGCGTCTCGGTGCGCATCCGCGGCTCGATGGACCGGGTGGAGAAGGACGCGGCCGGGCGCGCCTACGTGGTCGACTTCAAGACCGGCAAGCAGATGCCCACCGACAAGTCGCTGCCCGAGCACAAGCAGCTCGCCGTCTACCAGCTCGCCGTCCGGGCCGGCGCCCTGAACGAGCTGCCCGGCTTCCCCGGGCACCCGCCGGACACCGGCGGCGCCGAACTGGTCCACCTGCGCGAGCCCGCCGCCAAGGCCGCCCAGGACGCCCCCAAGGTGCAGCGGCAGGAGCCGCCCGAGGGCGAGCCGTGGATCGAGAACCTGCTCGCCGAGGCCGCCGGGAAGGTCCTCGCCGAGCGCTTCGTCCCGCAGACCGGCGGCGGCTGCGACCGCTGCGGCTTCCGCAGCAGCTGCTCCGCCCAGCGCGACGGCACCCAACTCGTCGAGTAGGGCCCGCCCGGCGGACGGCCCCCGGGGTCGGGCGGGCAACGGCCGGGCGAGGTTTGTCCGCCGCTCCGGTTACGGTTGCGTGGTGACCGCCGTGCTCAGCCATCCCGACCAGCTCAAGGAGCTGCTGGGGATTCCCTTCAACAGGGAGCAGATGGCGGCCATCGGCGCCCCCCTGGAACCGGCCGTGATCGTGGCCGGCGCCGGCTCCGGCAAGACCACGGTGATGGCCGCCCGCGTGGTCTGGCTGGTCGGCTCCGGCGCCGTACGGCCCGAGGAGGTGCTCGGCCTCACCTTCACCAACAAGGCCGCCGGCGAGCTCTCCGAACGCGTGCGCGCCTCCCTGCTGAGGGCCGGCGTGACCGACCGGGACAGCGCCGAGCCGCTCGGCGACCCGGAGATCTCCACCTACCACGCCTTCGCCGGCCGACTGCTCAAGGAGCACGGCCTGCGGATCGGCATCGAGCCGGACGTCCGGCTGCTCGCCGACGCCACCCGCTTCCAGCTCGCCGCCAAGGTGCTGCGCACCGCCCGCGGCCCGTTCCCCGCCCTCACCGGCACCTTCGCCAACCTGGTCGCCGACCTGACCGCGCTGGACGGCGAACTCGCCGAGCACCTGGTCGAGCCGCAGGCCCTGCGCGAGTTCGACGAGCGGCTGCTGGACACCCTCGCCACCGTCAAGCTGACCAACGACGACCTGCGGGTTGTGCCCGCCACCGCCCGGGCCCGGCTGGAACTGCTGCGCCTCGTCGAGGACTACCGGCGCCGCAAGCGCTCCGCCGGGCTGATGGACTTCGGTGACCAGATCGCCGCCGCCGCCCGCCTGGCCCAGCAGCGCCCGGAGGTCGGCGAGCTGCTGCGCGGCCAGTTCAAGGTGGTGCTGCTGGACGAGTACCAGGACACCTCGGTCGCCCAGCGGCTGATGCTCGCCGGACTCTTCGGCGCCGGGCCCGACGGCAGCTCCGGGGACGGCACCTCCGGGGACGGCGGCTCCGTGAAGGGCAGCGGCCACCCGGTGACCGCCGTCGGCGACCCCTGCCAGGCGATCTACGGCTGGCGCGGCGCCTCCGTGGCCAACCTCGACGAGTTCCCCCGGCACTTCCCGAAGGCCGACGGCCGCCCCGCCACCCGCTACGCGCTCAGCGAGAACCGCCGCAGCGGCGGCCGGCTGCTCGCCTTCGCCAACGAACTCGCCGCCCCGCTGCGGGAGATGCACGAGGGCGTGGAGGCGCTGCGCCCGGCCCCCGGCGCCGAGCGGGACGGCTACGTGCGGGCGGCGCTGCTGCCCACCCACGCCGAGGAGATCGACTGGCTGGCCGACTCGATCGAGCACCTGGTGCGCACCGGCACCGCGCCCGGCCGGATCGCCGTGCTGTGCCGCGGCGGCGCGGCCTTCCCGGACATCCACGCCGCGCTGGTCGCCCGTCAGGTGCCGGTCGAGGTGGTGGGCCTCGGCGGACTGCTGCAGCTGCCCGAGGTGGCCGACCTGGTGGCGGTCTGCGAGGTGCTGCAGGACCCGACCGCCAACGCCGCGCTGGTGCGCCTGCTGATCGGTCCGCGCTGGCGGATCGGCCCGCGCGACCTCGCGCTGCTCGGCCGCCGGGCCGCCGACCTGGTGCGCACCGACCGGCCCGAGGGCGTCGAGGCGCTGGCCGCGGCGGTCGCCGAGACGGACCCGACCGAGGTGGTCTCGCTGGCCGACGCGGTGGAGACCTTCCTCACCGCCCCGACCGGTGAGGAGGGCGACCAGCCGGACGAGCTGCCGTTCTCCGCCGAGGCGCGGGTGCGTTTCGCCCGGCTCGCCGCCGAGCTGCGCGAACTGCGCCGCTCGCTCGCCGACCCGCTGATGGACGTGCTGCACCGGGTGCTGTCCGTCACCGGGCTGGAGGTCGAACTCGCCGCCTCCCCGCAGGCCCTGGCCGCCCGGCGGCGGGAGACCCTGCACGCCTTCCTGGACGTCGCCGCCTCCTTCGCCGACCTCGACGGCGACCCGGGCCTCGCCGCCTTCCTCGGCTTCCTGCGCGCCGCCCAGGAGTACGAGCGCGGCCTGGACAGCAGCCTGCCCGGCGGGGAGGACACCGTGAAGGTGCTCACCGCGCACAAGTCCAAGGGCCTGGAGTGGGACGTGGTGGCCGTCCCCGGCCTGGTGCGGGGCGCGTTCCCCTCGTCGAGCCCGCGCGAACGCTGGACGAGCACCAAGCGGGTGCTCCCGCACGCCCTGCGCGGCGACGCCGGAACTCTGCCCGACGTGCGCGGCGGGTGGAACGGGAAGTCGATGACGGCGTTCAAGAAGGAGCTCGCCGAGCACTCCGGCGTCGAGGAACTGCGCCTGGGCTACGTGGCGTTCACCCGGCCCCGGTCGCTGCTGCTGGCCTCCGGGCACTGGTGGGGGCCGAGCCAGAAGACCGTCCGCGGCCCGTCCGCCTTCCTGGAGCGGCTGCGCGAGCACTGCGAACAGCCCGGCGCGGGCGAGGTCGAGCACTGGGCCGAGCAGCCGGAGAAGGGCGCCGTGAACCCGGCGCTGGCCGCCCCCATCGAGCGCCCCTGGCCGCTGCCGCTGGACCCGGGCGCCCAGCACGCCCGCCGCCGGGTCGCCGAGGTGGTGCGCGGGCGGATCGCCGGGGCACCCACCGCCGAAGCCGAGGAGATGGCCCCCGAGGACCAGCGCCAGGTCGCCTCCTGGGACCGCGATCTGACCGCGCTGCTGGGCGAGTTGGAGCGCTCCCGGCGCACCGCGCGGGACGTGCCGCTGCCCGCCTCGCTGTCCGCCACCCAGCTGCTCCGCCTGGCCGCCGACCCGGACGGTTTCGCGCACGAGCTGGCCCGTCCGATGCCGCGCCCCCCGCAGCCGGCGGCCCGGCGGGGCACCCGCTTCCACGCCTGGGTGCAGTCCCGGATCGAGCCGTTGCTGCTGGTCGAGCCCGGCGCGCTGCCCGGGGCCGACGACGACGGCATCGAGGACGAGCAGGACCTGGAGCGGCTCAAGGAGGCGTTCCTGCGCACCCCGTACGCCCAGCGCAAGCCCCACCGGGTGGAGGCGCCGTTCCAGCTGGTGCTGGCGGGGCGGGTGGTGCGGGGGCGGATCGACGCGGTCTACCGGGAAGGTGACGCGTTGTCGGAATCCGGTGGTGCGTCACGCTACGAAGTGGTGGACTGGAAGACCCACCGGGAGGAGACCGCCGACCCGTTGCAGCTCGCGGTCTACCGGCTGGCCTGGGCCGAGCACGCGGGCGTCGATCCCGAGCAGGTCACGGCTTCGTTCCTGTACGTCCGCAGCGGCCGGATCGTCCGTCCGGCAGGACTTCCCGACCGAAAAGAGTTGGAACGGCTCCTGATCGGGAACAGTGACTATTGAGTCACGCAGAGCATCCAAGTCATCACGCCAGTGCCCGAAACCTGTGCGTCGTGCACGTTTCGCGCCTATTGTGGGGTCGGTAACCGGTCAACCCCCGAGCTCCGGCCGCCAGCGAGGCCCGCAATCCCTGACCCTCAGTCATCACCGCAGGTGCCCCTGGGCATCGGCGTCTTCTGCTGGAGAGACCGAAGTTGAGCGCGACCGGATGGATCAGAGAGCGGTTCACCGGGCCGACACCGGGGCCCGCTCCGCGCGCGACCGGCACCTGGCCGAGGACGGCGCTGGCGCTGCCGTTCATCGGCATGGTGCTGATCGTCGCCCTCGACTACCTCAGCGGCACCGAGGTGACGGTCGAACCGGCCCTCACCGCCGTACCCGCGCTGGCCGCCGTGGTCAGCCACCGAACCTGGTACCCGCTCGCCATCGGTCTGGGCACCGAGGCGGCGGCCTTCCTGATGGCCTTCCGCAGTGACACGCTCGGCGAGTCCGTGCACGCCGCCAGCGTCGTCGCGATCCTGCTCGTCGCCGCGATCGGCTGGGTCAGCGCCACCCTGAGACTGCGCCAGGAACGGGCGCTGGCCGACGCCCAGCTGGTCGCCTCGATCGCCCGCCGGGTGCTGCTGCGGCCCGTCCCCGAGCGGGTCGGCACCGTCCGGGCGGCCGTCCACTACGAGGCCGCCGCCGCGCACGCCCGGATCGGCGGCGACCTCTACGAGGTGGTCAACACCCGGCACGGGGTGCGGGCCGTGGTCGGGGACGTGCGCGGCAAGGGCCTCGGCGCGGTGGAGACGGCCGCCGCCGTGCTCGGGGCCTTCCGCGAGGCCGCCCATCAGGAGGCCGCCCTGGACCGGGTGGCCGGCTGGCTGGCCGTCAGCCTCGACCGCGCCCTGCACGAGAACGACCACCCCGGCGTGGAGGAGGAGTTCGTCACCCTGGTGCTGATCGGCGTCGGTCCCGACGGCGCCGCCGAGATCGTCAACTGCGGCCACCCCGCCCCGCTGCTGCTGCGCGGCGGGGAGGTCCGCCCGCTCGAACTCGCCGAGACCGTACCGCCGCTGGGCGTCCTCGACCCGGCCGACGTCCGCCCGCCGGTGCACCGGCTGCCGCTCCAGGGCGACGACCGGGTCCTGCTGTTCACCGACGGCGTGATCGAGGCCCGCGACCGTGCGGGCGTCTTCTACCCGCTCGCCGAACGCCTTCCGCACTGCGCCGACGGACACCCGGCCGACGTCCTGCGGCGCCTGCACGAGGACGTGGTGCGCCACGTCGGGCGCCAGCTCGGCGACGACGCGGCCATGCTGCTGCTCCAGTTCGAACCCCCGTCCGCGCTCGGGCCGGGGCAGGCGCCGACCGCCACCACCGTCCACCTCCCGCAGCAGGCCGGGATCCTGACCCGCCCGTAGGGCCCGCCCGGGGTGTGCGCGCCCCGTCCTACAGCGACACCTCGACCAGCAGCGGGCGGTGGTCCGACACCGCCGCGCGCGGCGCCGCCGCCGGGCCGACCGCCGCGCGCGGCACACCGATCGCCAGCACGTGGTCGAACTGCACCGCGGGCCGGTGCGAAGGGTAGGTCGGCGTGCGCGCCAGGTCGTACCAGCCCTGCAGACGGGGGCGCGGCTCGCGCACCCGGCGCCGACGCGGCTCGGCCAGGGCCGGCCGGGCCCGCCGTGCCGCCCGCAGCTCGCGCACCCGCGCCCGCGGCGCGGTGCGCTCCAGCGCCGTCGCCCCGCCGAGCACCGTGCGGGGCACGGCCCCGACCAGGTTGAAGTCGCCCAGCACCAGGTACGGCCGCGGCAGGTCGGCGATCCAGCGCCGGATGCCGGCCAGCTGCGCCATGTTCCAGCCGGGGACGAAGGACAGGTGCGTCGCCACCACGGTGAACGGCCCGCGGTCGCCCTCCAGGACGGCCGCCAGCGCCGCCCGCGGCTCGTCCGGCACCTGGGTCAGCCCGCGCCGCCCGGCCACCCGCAGCGGCAGCCCGAACGGCGCCGGGGCGAACCGCCGGGCCCGCCAGTGCCGCACCGGAAGCCGCGTCAGCAGCGCCGTCCCGTAGGAGGGCGGGGCCCCGTCGCCCACCTCGCCCGGCCCGTACACCCGCAGGCCGTTCGGGGCGGCCGGCTCCGGCACCCAGCCCGCGACCTGCGCCGGGCGGCCGTGCAGCGCGGCGGCGAAGCGCCAGTCCTTGGCGCCCATCGCCGCGGCCGCCACCGCCGCCTGGTCGGTGCCGCCGGAGCGCGCCTGGTGCCGGTCCACCTCCTGGAGCGCCAGCACGTCGGCGTCCAGCGCGGCCACCGCCTCGGCCAAGGGCTCGCCGGCGTCGGACGGGTAGGGCCGCGGGGCGCCGTCCGGGGCGAGCGGCTGGCCGTGCAACAGGTTGAAGGTGGCAATGCGCAACTGGCTCACACCGCACGACGGTACCCGCTCCCCGGACCGGGTGGGCGCGGCTTGAGACGGCAGGGCATACCGGGTATACATACTCGGTATGTCCATCCGTCACGGTCTGCTCGCCCTGCTCGACCAGGGCCCGCGCTACGGCTACCAGCTGCGCACCGAGTTCGAGGCGCGCACCGGCGCCACCTGGCCGCTCAACGTCGGGCAGGTCTACACCACACTGTCGCGACTGGAGCGCGACGGGCTGGTCCAGCCCGCCGGGGAGGACGACGAGGGCCACCAGTTCTACGCCGCCACCGACGCCGGCCGGGAGGAGCTGCGGACCTGGTTCGACACCCCGGTGCCGCGGACCAACCCGCCGCGCGACGAACTCGCGATCAAGCTCGCCATGGCGGTCACCGTCCCCGGGGTGGACGTCTCCGCCGTCGTCCAGGGCCAGCGCCGGCACAGCATCAAGGCGCTCCAGGACTACACCCGGCTCAAGGGTCGCGCCCTCGCGGGAGACAAGCGCCCCGGCGTGGTGCCCTCCGACAGCAACGACCTGGCCTGGCTGCTCGTCCTCGACCAGCTCATCTTCCAGACCGAGGCGGAGATCCGCTGGCTCGACCACTGCGAGACCCGCCTCGCCCAGCAGGCCGAACTCCTGCAGGCCCGCACCGCCGAGGCCGCCCGCACCGCGGAGGCCGCCCGCGGCGGCACCGCGCCCGTCAAGCGAGGCCGCCGCCAGCGCATCTGAGCCGCCGCCGCACCCGAACCACCAGGCTCGGCCCCGACACCGAGCGCACACCCAGTACGAGGGGGGAATCCATGTCCCACACCCAAGAGGCCCGGCAGACACCGGTGCTCCACCTGGACGACGTCACCCGCGTCCACGGCCACGGCGCCGCCGAGGTCCAGGCCCTGCGCGGCGTCGACCTCAAGGTCCACCCCGGCGAGTTCGTCGCCGTCATGGGCCCCTCCGGCTCCGGCAAGTCGACCCTGCTCACCCTGGCCGGCGGCCTCGACACCCCGAGCAGCGGCCGGGTCCTGGTCGAAGGCGTCACGCTCGGCGAACTCAACCGCAAGAAGCTCGCGCAGGTCCGCCGCCGCTCCGTCGGCTACGTCTTCCAGGACTACAACCTGATCCCCGCGCTCACCGCCGCCGAGAACATCTCGCTGCCGCGCGAACTCGACGGGACGTCCACCCGCGCCGCCCGCCGCGAGGCCCTCGCCGCCCTGGAGGAACTCGGCATCCCCGAACTCGCCGACCGCTTCCCCGACGACATGTCCGGCGGCCAGCAGCAGCGCGTCGCCATCGCCCGCGCCCTGATCGGCGACCGCCGCCTCGTCCTCGCCGACGAACCCACCGGCGCCCTCGACTCCACCACCGGCGAAGCCGTCCTCGCCGTCCTGCGCGCCCGCTGCGACGCCGGCGCCGCCGCCATGATGGTCACCCACGAGGCCCGGCACGCCGCCTGGGCCGACCGGGTCGTCTTCCTGCGCGACGGCCGGATGGTCGACGAGTCCGCCAGCCAGGACGCCGCCAGCCTGCTCGTCACCGCCGCCACCAACAGCCTGAAGGTGGACGAGTGAACCTCAGCGCCTGGCGGGTGGCCCTGCGCATCGCCCGCCGCGACGCCCTGCGCGCCAAGGGCCGGAGCGCCCTCGTCATCGCCATGGTCGCCCTGCCCGTCCTCGGCGTCACCGGCGCCGACGTGGTCTTCCGCAGCGCCGAACTCACCCCCGCCGAACACGCGGCACGGGTCATGGGCCAGGCGGCCGGCGAACTGCACCTGGTCGAGCGCGGCTCCTCCGTCAAGCAGGCGCCCGACCCCGAGAAGGGGCTCACCATCCAGAGCCCCAAGGACGACGCCAAGGAGGGCGAAGCCCCCAAGCACAGCCCCGCGCAGCAGCGCTCCCTCGACACCGCGCCCGTCGAACTGGCCCGCCAACTGCTCCCGGCCGGCGCCACCCTGGTGCCCGAACTCACGGGCCCGTTCACCGCCGCGAGCAGCACCGAGGGCCTGCTCAGCACCCGGGTCAGCGAGGCGGACCTGACCGACCCGGTCTGGCGGGGCCGGATCGACCTCCTGGAGGGCCGGGCCCCCACCGCCGACACCGAGGCCGCCGTCACCCGGGACTTCCTCAAGCGCTCCGGACTCAGGATCGGGGACCGGACCGCCGTCCGCGGACTGGAGTCCAGCCCCTTCACCATCACCGGCGTCTACGAGTACCCCGGCGAACTGCGGTCCACCGAGCTCACCGCCCGCCCCGGCACCGTGCTCGACCGCCTCCCCAAGGCGCCGCGCGGATCCGACGGCTCGACCGAGGACCCGGGCGAGCCCACCCGCTGGCTGGTCAAGCTCCCGGCCGGGGGCTCCATCGACTGGCGGAAGGTCAAGGAGCTCAACGAGTACGGCTTCCAGGTGACCTCGCGCGCCGTCCTGGCCGACCCGCCGGCCCGCTCCGACGTCCCGTACTTCGTCGACCAGAAGGACGACGGCAGCAGCCCCGGCTACTTCGACCGGACCGACATCGTCATCCTCGCCACCGTCGTCGGCATGGCCCTGCTGGAGATCGTCCTCCTCGCGGGCCCCGCCTTCGCCGTCGGCGCCCGGCGCTCCCGGCGCCAGCTCGGACTGCTCGCCGCCGCCGGCGGTGAGCGCGCCAACGTCCGCGCGGTGGTGCTCGGCGGCGGCATCGTCCTCGGCATCACCGGCGCCGTGCTGGGTCTGGGCCTGGGCATCGGCCTGGTCGCCCTGCTGCGCACCGCCGCCGAGGAGAAGTCCGGCCAGCGCTTCGGCCACTTCGCGCTGCCGCCGCTCGACCTGCTCGGGATCCTCCTGGTCGGGCTCGTCACCGGTCTGCTGGCCGCCGTCGTGCCCGCCGTCCAGGCCTCCCGGCAGGACGTCGTCGCCGCGCTCACCGGCCGCGACAACCTCAAGCCGCCGAGCCGCAGGCTCGCCGTCGTGGGACTGCTGATGCTCGGCGGCGGCGCGGCCCTCGCCCTGGCCGGCGCCACCAGCGGCATCGGCAACCGCAGCTTCGCCGTCCTCGGCGGCTCGGCCCTCGCCGAACTCGGCATGGTCGCCCTCGTGCCCTACCTGGTCGGCCTGTTCGGCCGGCTCGGGCGCTGGCTCCCGCTCGGCCCCCGGCTCGCCCTGCGCGACTCGGTGCGCCACCGCGGCCGCACCGCGCCGGCGGTGGCCGCCGTGATGGCCGCCGTCGCCGGCTCCGTGGCCGTCAGCGTCTACATCGCCAGCTTCGAGGAGCAGTACCGGCTCGACTACGTCGCCTCCGGTCCCTCCGGGGCCGTCATCCTCGGCAACGGCTGGCAGTCCGACGCCAAGCTGTTCCCGCAGATGCGCGAGGCCGTCGAGCGCAGCATCCCCGACCTGGGACCGCGCGCCGACGTCCAGCGGGTCCAGCCGAAGAGCGACTGCGCCGAGGGCTCCTACTGCGGCTACATCAGCGTGGAGCTGCCCAAGGAGGACCGCTGCCCGCTCATGGACTCGGGCGAGAACCTCTCGGTGGCCGAGAGCGAGCACGTCATGAGCACCGACAAGCGCTGCCAGCGGGACCACCGGCGCGGCAACGCCTTCAGCGCCGTCACCGCCGGGGACGCCGACCTGCTGCGCAACCTCTTCGGCGTCACCGACCCGGCCCCGGGCCAGGCCCTCGCGGGCGGCAAGGCGGTCGTCTTCGACGCCCGCTACCTCAAGGACGGCAAGGCGATCCTGCGCTACAGCAGCCCGGTCGCCGGCAACGGGAGCAGCCGGGACAAGCCCACCGTCACCGAGATCACCGTGGACGCCGTCCTCGCGGAGCCGGCGCTGCCCGCCCCGGCCCAGGCCGTGGTCAGCCAGGCCACCGCTGCCCGGCTCGGCTTCTCCACCACCCCGATCGGCTCGGTCTGGCTGCCCGGCGCCATGCCCTCGGACACCGCCCAGCAGAAGGCCGACGGCGCGCTCGCCAAGCTCAGCGACCACGACGTGCTCAAGATCGAACGCGGCTACGAGTCCCCGGCCGGACTGATCCAGTTCGGGCTGAACGCCTTCGCGGGCATCGTCGCCCTCGGCGCGGCCGGCATCGCCACCGGACTGGCCGCCGCCGACTCCCAGCGCGACCTCGCCACCCTCGCGGCGGTCGGCGCCGAACCCCGCATCCGGCGCTCGCTGTCCGGCTTCCAGTGCGGGGTGATCGCCGCCATGGGCGCCCTGCTCGGCGCGGTCTGCGGCGTGGTGCCGGGGGTGGCGCTGCGCAAGGTCGAGGCCGCGGCGAGCACCTACCCCGGCATGAGCCCCGAGGAGATCGCCAGCAAGTCGGCCCTGGTCTTCCCGTGGCCCACCATCGCCGCCACCGTGCTGCTGCTGCCACTGCTCGCGGCCGGCCTCGCGGCACTGATGACCCGTTCGCGGATCACCCTGCTGCGCCGCTCCGGCTGAGCCGGCGCACCCGTCCGCCACCCCCGTCGCGCGCCTCGTCCGCGGCGGGGGTGACGCATGTTACAGAGCCGGGGGCGCCCGGCAGCCGGACGGTCGGGGCGGGCACCCGCACGGGCGAACTACAGTCGTCGGTATGACGAGAACCCCGGACAGCGTCGTCCGCTCCTACATCGACCGGCACCAGCCCGCCTTCCTGGCCGACCTCTCCGAGTGGCTGGCCATCCCCTCGGTCTCCGCCGATCCGGACCGGGCCGGCGACGTGCGGCGTTCGGCCGAGTGGCTGGCCGCCAAGCTCGGCGAGACCGGCTTCCCGGTGGCCGAGGTGTGGGAGACCGACGGACTGCCGGCGGTGTTCGCCGAGTGGCCCTCCGGGGACCCGTCCGCGCCGACCGTCCTGGTCTACGGCCACCACGACGTGCAGCCCGCGGCCCGGGAGGACGGCTGGGAGACCGAGCCGTTCACCCCGACCGTGGTCGACGGCCGGCTGTACGCGCGCGGCGCCGCCGACGACAAGGGCCAGGTGTTCTTCCACACCCTGGGCGTGCGCGCCCACCTGGCCGCCACCGGCCGCACCGCGCCGGCCGTCAACCTCAAGCTGCTGATCGAGGGCGAGGAGGAGTCCGGCTCGCCGAACTTCGCCGAGCTGGTCCGGCGCGAGGCAGGGCGGCTGGCCGCCGACGTGGTCGTCATCTCCGACACCGGCATGTGGTCCGCGACCACCCCGACGGTCTGCACCGGCATGCGCGGCCTGGCCGACGCCCAGATCGACCTGTACGGGCCGGACACCGACATCCACTCCGGCTCCTTCGGCGGCGCCGTCCCCAACCCGGCCCAGGTCGCGGCCGAGCTGGCCGCCGCCCTGCACGACGCCGACCGCAAGGTCGCGATCCCGGGCTTCTACGAGGGCGTCGTCGAGCTGACCGAGACCGAGCGCGAGCTGTTCGCCGAGCTGCCCTTCGACGAGGAGCAGTGGCTGAGGGTCGCCAAGTCGTACGGCACCCGCGGCGAGGCCGGCTACTCCACCCTGGAGCGGATCTGGGCCCGCCCGACCGCCGAGGTCAACGGCATCTGGGGCGGCTACACCGGCCCCGGCGGCAAGACCATCGTCCCGGCCTCCGCGCACCTCAAGCTGTCCTTCCGGCTGGTCGCCGGACAGGAGGTGGAGAAGGTCCGCGAGGCGGTGTCGGCCTGGGTGGCCGAGCGGGTGCCCGCGGGCATCCGGCACGAGCTGGTCTTCCCGGGCGCGACCCGGCCCTGCCTGACCCCGCTGGACCACCCGGCGCTCCAGTCCACCGTCCGGGCGATGGGGCGGGCCTTCGAACAGAAGATCCTGTTCACCCGCGAGGGTGGCTCCGGCCCCGCCGCCGACCTCCAGGACGTGCTGGGCGCGCCGGTGCTGTTCCTCGGCATCTCGGTGCCCTCGGACGGCTGGCACTCGGTCAACGAGAAGGTCGAGCTGGACCTGCTGGCCAAGGGCGTGGAGACCGCCGCGTACCTCTGGGGCGACCTGGCCGAGAACTTCCGGCCGGGAGCATGACCCCCGCCACACGCACCATGGCAGCCAGATCACTCATCCGGATGATTCACCACGTGGGGATGGAACAGACGTGAGCACCGTGCCTGAGACCGAGCGCCCGCTGCACCTGGCACTGGCCCGGTCCGGGGTGGACCGGGCGGCCGAACACCGTGTCGACGAGCCCTGGCTGGCGGCGGCCTGGAGCCACCCGAGCACCCGGGTCCTGCCGATCGCCGGCGGCGAGGCGTTCGTGGTCGACACCGCGCAGGGCACCGAACTCGTGCTGCTGCCCTCCTTCGAGGCGCCCCAGACCGGCGACCGGTACTTCCTCGGCACCGACGAGGACGGCGTCTCGTACTTCGCGCTGGCCGGCGAGAGCCTGCCCGGGCGCCTGGACGGCGACGCCCGCCCGGCCGGGCTGCGCGAGGTCGGCGGGCTGCTGTCCGACCGGGACGCCGGGCTGCTGGTGCACGCGGTGGCGCTGGAGCACTGGCACCGGCTGCACAGCTTCTGCTCGCGCTGCGGGCACCCGACCGAGAAGGCCGGCGCCGGGCACGTGCGGCGCTGCACCTCCTGCGCGGCCGAGCACTACCCGCGCACCGACCCGGCGGTGATCATGGTGATCACCGACGAGCAGGACCGCTGCCTGCTCGGCCGCCAGGCGCTGTGGCCGGAGGGCCGCTGGTCCACGCTGGCCGGCTTCGTCGAGCCGGGGGAGTCGATCGAACAGGCGGTGGCCCGCGAGGTGCACGAGGAGGCGGGCGTGCGGGTCGGTGAGGTGCGCTACGTCGCCAGCCAGCCCTGGCCGTTCCCGTCCAGCCTGATGCTCGGCTTCCTGGGCAAGGCGCTGCCCGGCGGCACCGAGATCACCGTGGACGGCGAGGAACTGGCCGAGGCGCGCTGGTTCTCCCGCGAGGAGCTGCGGGCCGGGATGGAGGCGGGCGAGATCCTGCCGCCGTCCGGGATCTCGATCGCCCGCCACCTGGTCGAGCTCTGGTACGGCGAACCGCTGCCCTCGGCGGCGCGCTGGTAGTCGCGCGGGGCGGCGGCCTGCCGGAAATGGCCGGTGCGAAACGGATCGTACGAAACGGATCATACGAAACGGCTCGCGCGAAAGGGGGCGCGTGGCAAATTCCATGCGCCCCCTTTTTTCTCTCCGACCCCTTCCCGCATTCGCCACGCCCCGCTGTTCGTATCCGGACGGGCCAGTTCTGCTACCAGGAGGGGCGCGTTTGGTCCCGTTGTCAACCCGCGCGGACGATATTGCCGGAAACCGCTGAAACCGGCTCGCCGCGCTCGCTACATTCACGAGGGTGACAATCCCCCGGGGCACCGCCCAATCCCCCAAATACCAGCGCCTCGCCGCGGACCTGCGCCGCAGGATCGCCGAGGGCGAGTTCACCGCCGAGGCCGCCCTGCCGGTCGAGAGCGAACTGGAGCGCCAGTACGGCGTCGCCCGCAACACCGTCCGGCTCGCCGTCGACGTCCTGGTCAACGAGGGCCGCCTGGTCCGCCTCCAGGGCAAGGGCACCTACCTGCGCGAACACCCCGTCCTGGACCACCGCGCCTACGGGCCCGGCCTGACCCCCGCGCCGCGCGACTGCCTCGCCGCGCCCTCCGCCGTGTACCTCGGCGAGGCCGTCGAGGCCGGACGGGAACTCGGCACCGACTTCGAGATGATGATCGTCCGGGCCCGGGTGGACATCGCCGAACGGCTCGGACTGCGCCCCGGCGAGGCCATCGTGGTCCGCCGCCAGCTGCGGCTGCTCGACCGCGAGCCGTACTCCATCGAGGAGAGCCACTACCGCGCCGGCCTCGCCGCCGGCACCCCGCTGATGGAACCCGACCCCGTCGAAGGCGGCGACGAGGCGGTGCTCGCCACCCTCGGGCGCATCGAGATCGGCGCCGTCGACCACCTGGTCGCGCGGATGCCCGGCCCCGAGGAGGCCCAGTGGTTCCAGGGCGGCCCCGGCGTCCCGCTGATGGTGCAGACCCGCGTCACCTACGACCGGCGCGGGCCCGTCAGGGTCATCGAGACCCGCTACTCGGCCGACCGCAGCCGGCTCGTCTACGGCGTCGGCGACCTCGGCGCCCGCACCACCCTGCCCGCCCCCGCCACGCCCGTCGACCCGGCCCGGGCCGACGCACCGTGACGCGCGCCGGCCCCGGCGCACCCGGGCCCGGGCCCGGTCGGTCCGGGCCCGGTGCACCCGGGCCCGGCGGACTCAGGCCGCCAGGGCCTTCTTGACCTGCAGCAGGCTCGGGTTCGTCATCACGACCCGCTCGCCGCCGCCGGCCGGCGTCACCAGCACCGTCGGAACGGTCTGGTTGCCGTTGTTCACCGACTCGACGAAGGACGCCGACGCCGGGTCCTCCTCGATGTTGATCTCGGTGTAGCCGATGCCTTCACGCTCCAGCTGGCTCTTGAGTCGGTTGCAGTACCCACACCAGGTCGTGCTGTACATCGTCACGGTGCCGGACATCGAGGGGGCTCCTTCGAAAGAGAGGTGCGTACGGACTCCGGAGGCAACGTCCACCGGGCAGCGGGCATTCCGGCACCCCGTCGACCGTCGCGCGGAGCGATCATCCTGCGATCGCACCGGGCCTGTGGACAACCCCGTCCGCGATGTCCCCCCGGACTGAGAGGATGGAACGCATGCAGGAAGACCTCTTGAGCGGCAGCCCGTACGACGGCCCCCACGGCTCCCCCTGGGCCGACCCCGGCGCCGCCACGGGCCCGGACGCCGTGCTCGCCGGGCTCGACCCCGAGCAGCGCGCCGTCGCCACCGCCCTGCAGGGCCCCGTCTGCGTCCTGGCCGGCGCCGGCACCGGCAAGACCCGCGCCATCACCCACCGGATCGCCTACGGCGTGCGCAGCGGCGTCTACCACCCCCAGCAGGTCCTCGCCGTCACCTTCACCGCCCGCGCCGCCGGCGAGATGCGCGGCCGGCTGCGCCAGCTCGGCGCCGACGGCGTCCAGGCCCGCACCTTCCACGCCGCCGCACTGCGCCAGCTCCAGTACTTCTGGCCGCGCGCCGTCGGCGGCCCCGTCCCCCAGCTCCTGGAACGCAAGGTCCAACTGGTCGCCGAGGCGGCCGGTCGCTGCGGCCTGCGCGTCCAGCGCACCGAACTGCGCGACCTCACCTCCGAGATCGAATGGGCCAAGGTCACCCAGATCTCCCCCGAGGACTACCCGGTGGCCGTCGCCAAGTCCGGCCGCGATGCCCCCCGCGACCCGGCCGAGACCGCCCAGGTCTACCGCGTCTACGAGGAGACCAAGAGCCGCCGCGGCAACATCGACTTCGAGGACGTCCTGCTGCTCACCGCCGCCATCCTGGAGGACCGCCCGGACATCGCCGACCAGGTCCGCTCCCAGTACCGGCACTTCACCGTCGACGAGTACCAGGACGTCTCCCCGCTCCAGCAGCGCCTGCTCGACCAGTGGACCGGCCCCGACGGCGGCGCCAGCCTCTGCGTCGTCGGCGACGCCAGCCAGACCATCTACTCCTTCACCGGCGCCACCCCCGACTACCTGCTCAACTTCCGCAACCGGCACCCCGGGGCCACGGTGGTCAAGCTGGTCCGCGACTACCGCTCCACCCCCCAGGTCGTCCACCTCGCCAACGGGCTGCTCGCCCAGGCCCGCGGCGAGGCCGCCCGCCACCGCCTGGAGCTGGTCTCCCAGCGCGAGGCCGGCCCCGAACCCGTCTACACCGAGTACGAGGACGAGCCCACCGAGGCCGAGACCACCGCCCGCCGGATCAAGGAACTGCTCGCCGCCGGCGTGCGCGCCAGCGAGATCGCGGTGCTGTTCCGCACCAACGGCCAGTCCGAGGTCTACGAGCAGGCCCTCGCCGACCTCGACGTCCCCTACCAGCTCAAGGGCGCGGAACGGTTCTTCGAACGCCCCGAGGTCCGGGACGCCGGCGTGCTGCTGCGCGGCGCCGCCCGGGCCGCCTCCGACCCGCTCACCGACGGCGCCCCCGACCTGGCCGGCCAGGTCCGCGCGGTGCTGGCCACCCGCGGCTTCACCGCCGAGCCCCCGGCCGGCTCCGGCGCCGTCCGCGACCGCTGGGAGTCGCTGGCCGCCCTCGTCCGGCTGGCCGAGGAGTTCGAGCGCACCCGCACCGCGGCCGGCCAGGGCACCGACCTCGCCGCCTACGTCGCCGAACTGGACGCCCGTGCCGCGGCCCAGCACGCCCCGGCCGTCGAGGGCGTCACCCTCGCCTCGCTGCACGCCGCCAAGGGCCTCGAATGGGACGCCGTCTTCCTGGTCGGCCTCACCGAGGGCACCCTGCCGATCATCTACGCCAAGACCGACGAACAGGTCGAGGAGGAACGCCGCCTCCTCTACGTCGGCGTCACCCGCGCCCGCAAGCACCTCACCCTCTCCTGGGCACTCTCCCGCTCCCCGGGCGGCCGGGCCGGCCGCAAGCCCAGCCGCTTCCTGGACGGGCTGCGCCCCGGCTCCGCCGCCCCCGGCGCGCGCACCGGCGCGCGCGGCGGGCGAGGGGGCGTCGAGCCCGGCGAGCGCTCCGCCGCGCGACGGGTCCGCGGGCCGGTCAAGTGCCGGGTCTGCGACAAGGCGCTCACCGACGCCGTCGAGCGCAAGCTGCGCCGCTGCGAGAGCTGCCCGTCCACGATGGACGAGGGGCTGTACGAGCGGCTGCGCGACTGGCGGGCCCGGCAGGCGAAGAAGCAGGGCGCGCCGGCCTACGTGGTGTTCACCGACGCCACGCTGATGGCGATCGCCGAGGACGTGCCGGCGGACCGCGGGGAGCTGGCCGCCATCTCCGGGGTCGGCGCCATGAAGCTGGACAAGTACGGGGCGGCCGTGCTCTCGTTGTGTGCGGGGGAGGAGCCCGAGGAGGACCCGGACGACGTCGAGGACGGCGGTTCGGCCGATCCGGCGTGAGCCGTTCCGGGCGCGGTTCAGGGGAGCCGCTTCGAGGGTTTCGGAACCCGTTGTGTGACGCGCCGAAGAACTCGCGTGAAAAATAGTTTGCGCCGCGTACCGGGAGCGCAATAGCCTGCCGGAGCGGTCAAGGGGACGCGGTCGCACGGGGTGAAACCTGTGCGGATGCCCCTCGCCCGAGAGCTTCACCCAGAGCTTTACCGAGACAGACATCCGAACATTCGGAGCCAGGGAGACCAGGCTCCGCGAGACGCCGAGAGGAGGCGAAGACAGTGGGAAACATCATGATCACCAAAATGACTGGCCAGACCGTTGTCGCTGCCTCCCTGCGTGCCGCCCGTCTGCGGGCGCTCGCCGAACTCGGTGGAACCGGTCTGGGTCTCGACACCACCGGTGTCTCCGTCGCCCCCGTTGTCAGTGGTCTTGGACACACTGATCTGTGCCTCACGGGCAGCAGGAGCGTCGACGGCACCTCTGTCGAGACCGGTCTGTCCCGTGACTGGGCGTCGGTCGGCACGTCGTGCTCCCTGCGCGATGAGCGACCGACCCAGGCACCGAAGGCGGCCGTAGCCGCCGCCATGCATGGCGGCTATGCGCGGGTCATCGGTGCCGGAAACACCCAGAAGCAGAACGAGCAGCTGATTAACCAGGCCATGGCCGCCTTCACGGGCGCCAAGGCCATCCGGATGCAGGCCTTCCGCGGCCCTGAACCCTGGAGAGAACGAACCTGAGTCAGCCTCAGGTCGGCACCTCCAGGGCCGCGGAACCCGTCACACCGGGATCCGCGGCCCTTCTGTTTTGTCCGGTACGCAAGACCACCCAGGCCCTCCGGGGCCTCCGGCCCAGCACCACCAGTCACCTGGGCCGGAACCACTGAGAAAAGACGAGGAAGACGCCCACAGTGTCCACGGTCATCACACCGCCCACCCCGTCCGTACCGCCGACAAGCCAGATCACCAAGGCCGACCAGGCCGACCCCCCGGAGGTTCCTTCCATGCAGCTCAGCTCGATCGAGCAGGCCGAGTCCCTCGGTCTCCCCATCCCCTGCCGTGCCTTCGACCCCGAGGTCTTCTTCGCCGAGACGCCGGCCGACGTCGAGTACGCGAAGTCCCTCTGCGGCACCTGCCCGGTGAAGGAGGCCTGCCTGGCCGGCGCCCTGGAGCGGCGCGAGCCGTGGGGCGTCTGGGGTGGCGAGCTGTTCGTCCAGGGCGTCGTCGTGGCCCGCAAGCGTCCCCGTGGCCGTCCGCGCAAGACCGAGGTCATGGCGTGAACCCCGCCCACGAGGCCAGGGTCGTCCGCCGGGGAGAGCAGCCCCCGCTGGACAGCGCCCTCCGCCGATCCGTGCGGATCGCCGCCGCCAAGGCCGACGCCGCAGCCCGCATTCCGTTCCCGAGCAAGCACCACGAGCAGGACCACCACATGAACCCCGCCGCCGTCGATCCCACCGCCCGCGCCGAGCAGGCCACCGAACGTCAGACCCAGAACAGGATCCTCGAGATGCAACTCCTCCACGAATCCCTGGCCCGTGCCCATATGCAAGACAGGATGCACGAGGCCGAGAACCAACGGCTCGTCAGCCGGGTCGCCCGGGCCCGCAGGCTCAAGCAGCGGGCCGAGCGGGCCTCGATGCGGGCCCGCAAGGCGCTCGCCGTCGCGCTGATGTAGCGCCGCCCGCCTCCGGGGCCCCGACAGGCCCCTCCCGGACTCAGGTCCACCCCCGTCGTGCCGCAGGCCGCCCCCCGTCTCCGGGGAGCGGCCTGCGGCCGTTGTCGCGGTGCCGGGGTCAGTCCTTGCGGGCCCGGGCGGGCTCGGCGGGCTTCGTCGGCCTGGCCGACGGGCGCTCGGCGAACTCGGGCAGCCACTCCAGCATCTCGGCGCGGAACGGGGCCTTGGCGCCCAGCTGGCAGAGCACCCCGATGGTGCTCAGCGTCACCCGGTGGATCAGCAGGTACGCCGGCGGCAGGTTCAGCTGCTTGCCCAGGTTGTAGGCGGGCGAGCGCGGATCGGCGATCCGGGCCGCCTGGGCGCGCATCCAGGTCCGGGTGAAGTGGAAGTTCTCCACCGCGGCCGGCTCGATGATCGGCAGCAGGTAGTCCAGCACCGCGTCCGGATCCAGCCGGACCGAGGGCTTCACGAAGCCCTCCTCGCGCAGCATCCGGAGCACCCCCGCCGCGTCCCCGGCCAGCGCCATCCGCAGCGAGGCCCCGATCGGAGAGGGCAGCCCGCCGGGCAGCCGGTCCACGGTGCCGAAGTCCAGCACGCCCAGCCGCCAGCCCGACACCGGGCCGTCGTCCTTCAGCAGCCGGAAGTTGCCCGGGTGCGGGTCCGCGTGCAGCAGACCCGTCCGGGACGGGCCCGCGAACAGGAACCGGGCCAGCAGCTGCCCGGCGCGGTCGCGCTCCTCCTGGGAGCCGCCCGCGATCACCTCGGCCAGCGGGGTGCCGCCCATCCACTCGGTGACCAGCACCTGGTCGGCCTGGGCCACCACGCCCGGCACCACGATGTCCGGGTCGTCCGTGAACTCCTCGGCGTGCCGGCGCTGGGCCTGCGCCTCCAGCTCGTAGTCCAGCTCCTCCGAGACGCGCTCGCGCAGCTCGGTGATCAGCGGCTTGATGTCCAGCCCGGGGATCAGCGGGCCCAGCAGCCAGGCCACCCGGCTCAGCTGCGAGAGGTCCGCGAGCAGCGCGTCGCCCGCGCCCGGGTACTGCACCTTCACGGCGACCTCGCGGCCGTCGTGCCAGACCGCCTTGTGCACCTGGCCGATCGAGGCGGCGGCCGCGGGCCGGTCGTCGAACTCCCGGAACAGCCGGCGCCAGTCCTCGCCGAGCCGCTGGGCGAGCGCGGTGTGCACCTTGGCGGCGGGCATCGGGGGAGCGGCGTCCTGGAGCTTGGTGAGCGCCGCCCGGTACGGCCCGGCCACCTCCTCGGGCAGCGCGGCCTCGAAGACGGACAGCACCTGCCCGAACTTCATCGCCCCGCCCTTGAGTTCGCCGAGGACCTTGAACAGCTGGTCCGCGGTGGCCTGTTGGAGCTCGGCGGTGACCACCTCGGCGGAGCGGCCGCCGATCCGCTTGCCCAGGCCGAGCGTGGCGCGGCCGGCTATTCCCAACGGCAGGGCGGCGAGCCGTGCCGTGCGGGTCATTGCCTTGCGCGGAAGATCGCTCACCCCGGGCCTCCAATCCCTGGCCCCCCGGTTCCGGACGGCCGACCATCTCTACGCCATTGTGCCCGCTCCCCGCTGCGTGGCCCTCGGAATTCCGTGGGGCGGGGCCGGGAGTGGCCTCGCTTTGCGGGGAGTTGGGCGGCTTGGTCCGGTGGGTGGGGGCTGGGGTTCTGCGCAGGAAGTCGGCTGGGCCGACTTCCTGCGCGGAGTTGCGGTGCTTTCTGTTCCCCGGGGCCCCTCCCCCCTCCCCCACCCCACCCCACCCGCGCCACCCACCCGCCACCCGCGCACCACACCCGCCACCCATCACCAGCGCACCTCGTACCCCGAGGGGTGGCTCCCCGCTCCCCGTCGGCTCGCGCCCTGCCCAGGGCAGGGCGCGAGCCAGCAGAGGCCTCGGGCCCGCCCGTGGGGCGTCGGCCCCGGTCGGGGGTTCGTCGGGACCGCGGGCTCACCTGGCCATCGGCTCGTATGGCCGGGTGGGTGCCCGTGGTGCCGTGGGGAGGCCGGAGGCTGCCGAGCCGTGCAGTCGCCGGGCCCGCTCCCGTCGTTCTCGTTCTCCTCTTCCTCCTCCTCTTCCTCCGTTCCTCACCCCGGCGGCAGCGGCTGCCACAGGCAGCCGCAGTCCGGGTGCCCGCGCAGCCGCAGGCGCCTTGGCATGCCGTCCCCGGCCGAGACCTCGCACCAGCCGTCCACGCTCGGCGGCCGGCCGCCGTCCAGGTACACCTGGACGTGCAGTGCCGCCAGCCCGGCAACCGCCGTCGCCAGCGCCGTGTCGCAGGCCGGGGTCCGGGCCCGTCCGGGCCCTCCGTCGGCGAGCTGGGCCAGGACCCGCGGCCAGGCCGCGTCCTCGTCCTCCCGCCGCAGCACCAGGCAGTGCCCGCAGGCCGACATCCCGGGGATCACCAGCGGTCCGATGACGCCGAACTCCTCGACCACTCCCACATAGAGGTGCGGCACCCCGGCCCGCAGCAGCAGCCGGGCCTCGTACGTCCCGCCGGCGAAGGCGGCGCTGCCGTCCCGCGGCGCGAGGACCACGAAGTCCGGTGGCGGGTCCCCGGGGCGGCGCCGGGGCACGGGCGCCGGAGGCCGGCCCGCGGCCCGCTGCACCGCCTCCCGGACCGCCGTCGAGCGCAGCCGTCCGACGTCTCCGGGCGGAAGCCCGGCGGGGGAGCAGTCACCGGGCTTCACCCGGCCGCAGTCCGCGACCGTGACCGTGCCGGTGCCGCCCGCCGCGAGCACCGCCGCCACGGCGGCGCCGACCCGGCCCGCGCCCCGCACCTCGATCCGGGCGTCCGCCCGGCGGCCGAGGACCGCCGGTGCGGCGCCCGGCCCGGAGTGGACCAGGGAGAGCGAGGCGAGGTCGGGTCCGAGCAGGTCCCGCTGCTGCTGGGGGAAGCGGGCCAGCGCACGGCGGCCGGCCTCCGCGTCGTCCAGCAGGCCGGTCTCCTCCAGGCCGGTGAGCAGGGCGTCGGCCGGTTCGCGGCCGAGCCCGATGCGTTCGCCCTCGTTGAGGAGCTCCGGTCGCTCCCGCGTCCCGTCGAGGAGCGCGAGGAAGTCGCAGAGGGTCTTGTCGGCGTTGCCGAGCACCCCGGCGAACCGGGTGACGGTGCCGAACTGAAGGGTCTCCGAGTCCCGCCAGCTGCGGGACAGCGCGGGCTTGAGGGCGAGGCGCACGACGATCTCCCTTGTGATCGTTTCCGGACGGCTGACCGCTGTGACTGAGACCGTTAGTTTGCGAGCCTGAGATCGAGGACCACAGGTCGTCCCGGAGTTGAGATGAGCGGTTTGCGAGAGCTGGAGAGGGCTAGTTTGCGAGGTCTGTGCTGCCAGCCGTGTTCTGGAAGCCGGTCAGCAGCTCTTGCTCATACCGTTCCAGAAGTGGCAGCAGCACCGCGTAGGGAGAACGCCCACTCGCTCGGGCGACCGCGTGGGCCAGCCGGTTCTCAGGACTCCCCGCATCAACCCGTCGCCGGGCCTCGGAGAACGGGGGGTGGAAGCAGGGCGCGAGAGGAAATTCACTTCCGGTCAGGCGGCTCCAGATCACTGCCGAAAGAGCCTCGTGAAGCCGGTCCCGAGAAACCGGCGGACGACGGCCGAGAATTCCGGTGTAGTGGTCAAGGAATCCGAAATAGACTTCCCGCTCCAAACGCCAGCCTGAGAAATACCGGCGCCGCTCCCGGTAGTTGACCCGCTCTGTGGACGGAACCCCGGCCGCGCATCGGGCAACCCGTCTCATCCCCTCGACGAACTCGGCCTCCCGGGCATCAGGACCTGATGAGGACGGCTGTTGACCCATCTCCAGGAGACACCAGTCGGCCGGGATCCCCAGAAAGCCAGCGGCCTCCTGGGAATCCATCCCCGAGGCCGCCCTGACCAGATGAATGGCAATCGCCCGGCGAAGCCTCCGCGTCGCGGGAAGTAACGGGCCGGGTGGTCCGATGTGAAATTCCTTGAACCATTTATCGGGGATCTCCTGTGGAACGAATTCCGGTAAGTACCCGTCGAGCCGCTCGGCGGGAATCGCCAGAAACGCGGGAATCGTCCGGAACCTCACCCATTGCGATGAAGCCGGTTTGATCACACGGCGCTTTGGGTGCAGATCCCAGGGCAGGCCCTCCTCGACCGCTGCCCGGCAGGCGCCCGAAGCGTCCCGCAGGAGGATCTTCCAGGTCTTTCCCCACTGGAGTGACTGCTTCCTCGGAGCCGCCGCGGCCAGGCGCCCGACTGCCTCGGTCATTTCCCGCCCTGGCGGGGTCAGAGCCCGGGCGGCGACGCTCAGGACCGCGGCGGCGGCCAGCGGTGCCGCGGGCAGCAGCATCCAGGACAGCTGCTGGTTCCGGTGACGGAACTCCGGCAGTTTCTCGACCCGCCGCCGCTGAGAGCTGACATGCGCCTCGACCGCCTCCGCCTGATCCGGCGGCAGTAGTGGGGCGGCCGCGGGCCAGCCAGCGAGGATCAGCGTGGTCAGTAGGTGCAGGTCCGCGAACGCCTCGAAACAGGCCCGGTCCGGGGTGTCCGGCGCGAGGAGACCGTCGATGCGGGCCTGGAGCGCGGCCAGACCAGCCGGCAGGCCCCCGGGGCCGGGCGCGAGCGTGAGGTCGTCCAGCCGCTGCCCGCAGACCCCGCCGGAATACTCCTCCCGGCACTGGGCCGGGTGAAGCCCGGTGCCGCCCGGCAGCGACAGCAGCTTCGCGGGCCGGTCGGGATCACCCGTGCCCGGCGCGGTGCGGCAGCGCGGGCAGGTGTGCTGAAGGAGGACGCCGTGCTCCAGGCAGGCGAACGAGACGGCGAGACGCCAGCTCCGCCGCCACGGACCGCCGTGCCGGGCCTGGACCGGCGAGCCGTCGCCCGCCAGGCAGCGCGGGCAGTAGCGGCTGTCCCGAACCAGGACGCCGGGCGGGAACCGGTGCAGCGGCCGGGGGGTGCCGGTCGGGTCCTTCGGCGGGACGAGTGCGTGGGTGACCGGCGGATAGCGGCCGACCAGCGACCGCAAGGTCAGCCCCTCGGCGTCCTCGGCCGAGATCCGGGCGGCCTGCGTGAAGTGCCGGATCCGGTCGGCCTCCAGCATGAACAGGTGGCCGACCCGGGCGGTGGTCGTCATCGGCCGAAGCCCCGCCAGGCCCAGACGCCAGGCCACGAACCCCGGCGCGAGGTCGAGGCGGTGGCCGAGCCGCAGCAGGAACCCGGGCAGGCTCTCGTCCGGCAGCGGCGTCAGTGAACGCGGCAACGGGTCCGCTGACGCTGTCATCCTCAGCCCGCCGCCCCGGCCGCGGCCTGCGGGCCGGTGTCGTCGAAGACGGTGTTGCGCCCGCGCCGGCGCCGGGTGGGCCGGGCCTGGGCCGCCTGCGGCTCCTGCGGCGCGATCTCCTCCGGGGCCAGATCCGGGTCCTCGCGGCGGATGACGATCTCGTCCAGGAGCCGCTGGTCGATCACCTCGTGCTCGCTGTCCATCGCCTCCTGGCAGCCGTCCTCCAGGAGACGGCCCAGCAGGCCGACGACGCCGCCGGTGCGGCGCATGAGGTATTCCGGCATGGTGCCGGAGGTGAGCATCCCCGGCTTGGCCTTCAACAGCCGCAGGTGGACCTCGATGCCGTGCAGGTGGTTGACGAACGCCTGGATCTGCTCGGGCGTCGAGTAGCGGAAGCGGTCCATCTCGACGAGTTCGAACCGGTGCTCGGTCTGGGTGATCTCCAGGCCGTGGACGCGCGTGGACTCCAGCGGTGGCATCACCCACTGCCGCGCCCGCTCGTTCCAGCGGGCCTCCCGCAGCAGGCCGGTGCCGGGGATGTTCACCCCGGTCAGGATCAGGGTGACGTTCAGGCTCATGAACGCGCGGATCAGGTCGAGGACGTCCTGGTCGTCCGCGCGGTGCATCCGCAGCCGGCTGATGTCGTCCAGCACCAGCGCCTTGACCCCGTGGTCACGCAGCGAGTCCGCGACGAGCCGCACCAGGTTCGGCAGCGTCGCCGAACTGCGGACGTCGGCGCCGAAGAACCGCAGGATCGCCGCGCAGGTGCTCTTCGGCGTCGCCGTCACCGGCGTGGAGACGAATACGACCGGGGCGTGGAGGTCGATCGTTCCGGGCACCGAGGCCGGGTTGAGGAATCCGTGCAGCTGGAGCCAGGAGTCCTCGAACGCCGCGCAGACCGCGCTGACGCTGGCGGTCTTGCCGTAGTGGCCGAACCCGCTGACCATCACCCCGGCGAGCGTCGGGTCGTCCTGCTTGTAGGTGTTGCCGTGCAGGCGCCGTTTGATCAGCCGGGTCACTTTCGCGGCCATCGGCGTCTGCTGGAGCGGCAGGTTCACGTTCGTCAGCCGCCGGTAGATGTCGTAGTCGAACCGCGCGTCCGGCGTCAGCGCCTGCCACTGCCGGAAATCCAGCTGCGGCGGCAGGGTCAGCCGGCCGCGGGTGCGCCGGAAGTCCTGCCAGCCTTCGAAGGTGTCCCGGTGCGGGCGGGGCCGCAGGATCAGCTCCGCGATCCGCTCGCGGGACGGCCAGCGGGCCCGCAGGTCGTCGTCCTGTGCCGGCTGGTTCACGTGCTCTCCGATGCTTCGTTGTCCGGGACGGCCGCGGGCAGGAGGAACAGGCCGCCTCGCAGCGCGTCGTCCAGCAGCGGCGGCGCGGTCGGTCCCGTGGCCGTCGCCGCATGCCGTCGTCGCCGCCGGTCGGCGTCGACCTCTTTGCGGATGGTCCGCTCCCGCTCCCGCCAGGGTTCGGGCAGCACCGTCGGCCCGGGGGTGGGCCCGGACGTCTCGGGCCGGGGCCGGTCCGCTGCGGCCGCTGCCGCCCGGGCCTGCTCGCCGGACCGGGCGGTGCGCTTCTTCCTGCCCGCCTGGCTCGGCCAGGCCGCAACCGGGGCGACATCGCCCAGCAGTTTCAGCAGTGACGGAAGAAGCTCGGCATCCGAGCGGGGCGCGAGCCCCGAGCGGGCCGCCCCCGCCAGCAGCTCGGCGGCGGTCCGGTCGGAGAACGCCGGGACATCGCCCTCCGGCGGCAGCCCGCTCCAGCGCAGGGTGTGCCAGAGATCATGGTCGTCCGGGTCCTGGAAGAACACCGCCCGCCGATCCCGCCGGTCGCTGCTGACCACCCACTTCCCCGAGTGCCGCCCACCCCGTGCCGAGGGCCGCTGGTAGCGGTCGGCGGTAAGGACGTCCCCCCAGTACCAGAGCCCGAGGATCTTGACCCCGCGCCGGGGATGGACCTTGACGTGGTGCCGCCGCAGCAGCCGGTAGTAGAGCGACGGATCCGGGATCCGCAGGCTGAACCCGCCCTGGTCCATCGCGGCGGCGAACAGCGAGTTCGGGCTGTGCCGCTCGCCCGGACCCCAGGCCGGCGCGTACTCGCCCAGCTCCCGGCGCTGCCAGACCTCCACGATCCAGGCCGCGATCAGGTGCTCCATCTGTCCGACCGTCAGCACCGCGTCCGCCTCCGGGTCCGCGCCCCGGTCGGCGACGTCCGTGCCCGTGAACCCGAGCAGGTGCTCGAACAGCAGCGTCTTGAACGAGGAGAACGCCCGCTCGACCGCGAACTTGTCGGTCGGCCGAAGGGCCCGCGCCGGCAGCACGTTGCAGCCCAGCTCCCGCTCGGCCGCCACCAGGTCGTGGCTCTTGTAGGAACCGCCGTGATCCGTCGTCACGGTCTCCGGGGCGAAGAACGGCAGCGCCGCGACCTCGTGCCCCGCGAACTGGGCCACGATCTGCGACGGGACCCCCGGATAGGGCCAGAGCATCTCCTCGCCCCAGCCCTCCCGCATCGGCAGCGGCAGCATCACGTCCCGCAGCAACATCGCGACGTCGACCGACCGCTCGCCCTTCGGCGTGAGACGAAACGCGGGAACCGAATGCGTGTAGAGGTCCAGCGCCAGGGTCAGCGTCACGTCCGCCGGCTCACCGAAGACCGTCTCCCGCAGCTTGACCGGCAGCGGCGTCGAGTCCAACGCCAGCACCTGCCCCGGCCGGTGGACCACCGTCCTCGACCCGGCCCCGGCCTCCGCCGCCGCCGCGGCCGACCTCACATAGCGCTGCCGCCCGCCCTCAGGCCCGAACCACTCCCGCCAGACCGCGGCCAGCGTGTGCCGACACGGCACCTTCTCCAGCGGGAACTGCGGGAACGTCTCGCGGACATACTGGTGCAGCAGGCGATGCTTGGCGCTCATGCTGATCCGCGACCGCCCCGCGCACTCCCGCCTGACCGCGAAGATCGCTTCCCGGATCTCCTCAGTGACACTTCGGCGCCCGTCCCGTCTGCGGGTCCACCGGCCGTCCGCGCAGGCCAGCACGAGGTCCTGCGGGGCGACAGTCGAGAGACCTTGCAGAGTGCGAAGGCCCAGGCCCGCCAGGCCCAGCAACTGGGCCTCCGCCGGATCTAGCGCCTCCACTTCAGCGGTCTTCGCCCGGCGGCGCTCGGTCAAGGTCGTGTGCGCCGGGTCGTAGGCCGGACGCGGTTCGCCCGGCCGGGCCCGCTCCGCGCTGCCTTCCCGAAAGCCCGTCACCGCCTCCCGAACATGCTCCGCCCGGTTTATCGCCCGCCGCAGCTGGTCCTCGGTCAGGTCCGTCAACGCTCGCGACTGGACCCCCTCACCAGCCGGAGCCCGGCCAGCGGCCGGGGAAGCGGCGCCCGGAGCCGGGGCGAGACGGGCGTCGCAGTGCTCGACAAGCCACCGGAACGAGCGGGTCTCGACCCTGCCGTCCGCGTGCTCCAAGACCAGGCGGCCGAACTGTGGCTCGACCTGCCGGGCCGTCCATTCGACCCCGTCGAGCACCAGTACCGCCCCCGGGCTCAGTTCCAGCGGCCCCTGCCCCGTCACCGGACCCCACCCGGACGCCCCGCCAGCCAGACCATCGACCCGTCACCCAGCGGCTGGCCCAGGTCGATCCCGAGTCGACGATGCCAGAGCAGATGGGTGGCATGAGCCCGGGCGATCGCTGGCAGCCTCGTCACCGCCACCAGATCACCGAACCGCACCTGCCCCCGGCTGGCCGCGTCCAGCAGCTCGGCCTCCAGACCCATCCGGTCCTGGAGCGGACGGCGCTGGGACGACAGGTGGTCCAGAGCGGCCTGGACGTGCGGCTTCCACCCGGTGACCACGCTGTAGTGCCAGCCGCAGGCCGCCGCAGCCTCTCTGGCTGCACCGAACTTCAGGAGGTCGTCCTCCTTCACCAGCGAGCGGGGCCGGACGTCGAACAGCCAGAACCCTCCGCCCGCTAGGACGGCAAGAAAGTCCGGGATGTGACGCCCGCGCCCACCTGCATGCTCAAAGTCGAGCTCGAACGGCTGCGGGAGTACCTCAACGACGTTCACGAAGTCGAGCGCGAGAAGTAAACGCTGTTCCTCAAGCGATTCGAACCCATGGTGCCGACCCGTGGAAACCATGAATTGCAGGCCAGGGCGGTGCTTCTGCCGAGCGCGCCAGGTGAACTGTCGAACAGGCTGGGACGAAAGCACCGGGACTGACGCCATGTCCCGCAGCGGCCACGACACCTTGCCCGTGCCGACCACCCACGATCCGACCCAGCGCCGCAGCCAGTCACCGCTCAGCGTCAGGCACTCTCGGGCGGCGGCATCACCCGTGAAGGGAACGAGCAGGTCGTCCAAGCCACAGGTATCAGACCTCACCAACGGTGTTGCAGACACTCCCACCAGGTCATCTGACCACTCTGGTGCGCTCATCGGAGCTGGAACTCCGCTCCCGTCCGATACTCGCCGCGAAAGTCGCGGCTTCGAGTCGAAGGTGACCAATTGTGATCGCCAGAAGATGAAGGCTGGCTCCGTCAGTGGGCCGATCGCGCGGGCACCTACCGCTGCCGAGTGGCGTCACTGCACCAAGTGCGCCGACCACAGTAGGCGCGAAAGTGTCAGACCTTTTGACATAAATGTCGCGATACCTGACCTTTTCTCCTTGTTATGTCCCGACTGAGGGGACATAGTCGGGTACACGACGCCTGCCGGACTACGGATCGAACAGGGTGCTGGTCGCCGCGAGACGCACACCTAGCTGGGCCCCGTTCCGTACTATCAACGGATGACTGTGCAGGTAGCGGTGAGCACCCAGAGCCGTCGGGCGGTACGCGCGAAATGCTCATCCAGTCTTACGGTCGCTGAGATCGAAGGATGCTGGGAGAGCGAGGGCTTCGTGCAGGCCCACGTCGTTCAAGCCGGCTCGGCAGTCCGTAGCCGGACGTTTGACGCGTACGACGCCGCCGTGGATTGGTCGGACCCGGCAGCAGCAGCGAAGGGACTCCGAGCTTTCGAGCGAATGCTCCGCATGATCCAGAACAGCGCCGATGAGCGGGGCTTGCCCAGCGGTCTCACGGACGTCATCAAAGCGTTCGGAGAAGACGGCTATCAGGTCAACGGCAAGATGCAGATCTTGAGATTTGGGGACGACCGGCCCGAACATGCGACGTCAGCAGCCGAGTCGTACGAGATGGCCCTGCGGATCCTGCGGAATGCGCGCACGCAGCTTGAGCGCAGTCCGCGGCTTACCGCAGGCTTGGGCGAGGAACTCACTCGGGACATCCTGCTCGTCGCTCTGAACGGCTACTTCGAGGGGCGGACGACAGGGGAGACCACTAACCATCGCGGCAAGACCGACATCCTGGTGCGGGTTGCTGACCTCAACGTGCTCATCGCCGAATGCAAGATCTGGTCAGGGCAGCAAAGTGTCGCCGGCGCCTTGACCCAGGTCTTGGGCTACCTCAGCTGGGCTGACACCCATGCAGCCCTTCTCGTATTCATCCGCAGCGGGAAGCCTGCCGAGGTTATGGCAAAGGTGATTCACGCCATCGAGTCTCACCCAAACTGGTCGCGAACCGTCCGCGCAGACACGCGGAATAGGCAGGTCGAGTTCGTGGTCCGAGCAAAGCAAGATGCAGCCAGGGAGGTTTCCCTGGCGCTCATCCCCTTCGTATTCACCGATTCTTAGTCCCGGCGAGCCCTTAAAGGGCCGATGGGTATAGAAGTCATCTTAGTTGAGAGTGCGATTGTCCCAGCTTACGAAGAAGTGTTCAGAAATCACTTCTCCGCCCCGAGTGATTCGAGTGCGCTCCTCGACCGTGAAGGCCACATTTGTTCCGAGTGTCAGATTCAACCCGATCAGCTCACCCGGCGCAAAGTGGACCACATAGGCTTTTGATTTCTTCGAGGCTCCGGTCTTGACCTTCGCCTCGCCCGGATCACTAAGAGAGGTAATTCTCCCCGTGATGCTAAAGCGAGTTGGCTCGACCTCAGGAACGGGGGCGTGCCATGCTAGAACATTCGCTCGGCCTTGCCCGGTCAGCGATGATGACTTGACGCCGCCAATCGAATCCATCCAGCGAAAGTCTGCCGTCAGGTCAAATTGATCAAGGACTCGGGCAAGATTTCCGAGACCCTTCTCAATATCTCCCCAAGCCTCTGCGGGAATGCCGGATTCTGCCGCAGCGACAAGATCAATGATCTTTCGCACGGCGGATTCGACTGGAAGATGAACGGGGCCGCCGTCGACCGTGGGAGGGGCCACTTCGTCTTGGGGTCTGAAGTGCAGAACCGTGCTGCCCGGAGAGATCCCAACCAGCAAGAGCTTGACGTTTCGGTCCGCTGCCGCTGCAACCATCTCGTGAAGTGGCTTGAGCAGGGCTCCCCCTACTGCTAGATCGAGACCGCCGGCCTCAGCGGCCTCTCCACGGAGTCGGAGCACCAGCTCCTCGGCCAGGTTCGCGTCCGGATCGTAGGAGCGGGCGCTCTCCAGCCACTGGGTGCGCTGTAGCGCGTCGTACTCATCTTCAGGCAGTGCTGGCTGGCTGGCTTGTTCCTGGGACCACTGGGCAAGATCGGCCCTGTGCTTCGCCAGGAGGCGTTCACGCGTGGTACTCACAGCGTCACCTCCAGGTAGCCTCGCACCGGCCGCACCGTCTCTACGGTAGGGCCATCCTTCACTTGATCGGAAGCTCTTCTTCGCTGCCACCAATCGTCCCAACCCCCGCGACCTGCAAGGTAGGCCCGTTCAACCTGGCTAAGTTCTTTCAGCCGGAAGGGTGAGATGACCTTGTGATACCGCACGGGCAGCGGGCTCAGCCGGAAGTCCCTAAGGATGTCCCTCCGGTCGAATGCCTTGCCAAGCCACCCGGCGCCCTCCTTGTTCTGGACGAGCCGTTCGGCCTCACTGTCGATAAAGACTGTCAGATCGATATTATTGGGATCGAAACGACTGCTAACAAAGCTGCCGCCAAGCCAGAGGCGGTCAACCAGGGAGCGTCCCTGTAGGACCGATTCGAAATTCTCATCAAGCGCCCAGAATCGGACAAGGTAGCGCTCAAGGCCATTCCAGATTTCGGCTCGCGTGGGAGAACCTGCGAATAGTGGATCGAGGACTAGGAGCTTTTCAGCCTCATCCAGGTCGACCTGGTATCGGCCGGGCCGTAGGTAGCCATCGGCTTCCCAGCTCAACTCCACGCTAACCTCCCAGTACCTCCTCCTGGTAGCGGCTTGGGCGTGCGGAGGAGTGCAGCTCGCCAAGGCTACCCGGCATGGGTGGTGGGATGTCATCCCGGTTGACGAAGATTCCCCAAGGCAGTCTTAGCCGAGCTCGCTTGGCGCTTCGCCGAGGCGCACTCGTCAGGTCCACCGCGCGCTGACGTGGCAGCCCCCCAAGATCAACTCCGGCGCTCTGTGGCTTGACCCCGGCTCGCAAGCTACACATCTCAATCGCAAGATACGGGTCACCGTCACAACCGCAGCTTGCCCCATCGAGCCGATGTCGTGCAGAAAGTTATCCACAGGTCCGTGCTCATGATCACAAGATCCGTTCGCACGCCCTGTGGATAACTGGCCATCCCCTTCGGGGTCGGTTTCCGGACACCCTCCGTCGACTTTTCGTTCCCGATCACTCCATGAAAGATTCCGGCCATGGCAGCGGACTTCTGTCCGTGGCACCGGGTAACGTCGTGTGCCATGGCAGCCGAGCGGGACTCCCATCCACCGGCGTCGCGTCGGCGTGCCCGTGCAGCGTCCGGGTCGCAGGTCGCGGCACCGAACACGCGCGGGCGTCCCGACCAGCGGCAGCAGCCGAGGCCGACCCCGCCGCAGCCGCCGCCCGCCGGCGCCACGGCCCCCGAGGCGCGCGACCGCGGCCGGGTCGAGGTGCGCCGCAGCGCCCGCCGCAGCCGTACGGTCTCCGCCTACCGCGAGGGCGACCGCACCGTCGTGCTGATCCCGGCCCGGATGTCGCATGCCGAGGAGCAGCGCTGGGTCGCGCAGATGCTGGAGAAGCTCGCCGCCCAGGAGTCCCGGCGGATCCCCGGTGACGAGGCCCTGATGGCCCGGGCCCGTGGGCTGTCGGCCGCCTACCTGGACGATCGCGCCCGGCCCAGCCAGGTCCGCTGGGTCACCAACCAGAATTCCCGCTGGGGCTCCTGCACCCCCAGCGAGGGGACGATCCGGCTCTCCCACCGTCTTCAGGGCATGCCGGAGTACGTGCTGGACTACGTGCTGCTGCACGAGCTGGCGCACCTGCTGGTGCCGGACCACGGCCCGGCGTTCTGGGCCCTGCTGGAGGCCTATCCGCGGACCGAGCGGGCCCGCGGCTACCTGGAGGGCGTGGTCTCCGCCGCCCGGCTGCCGCACATCCCCGGGGCGCGGCACGCGGACCCGGCACCGACCGGGCCGGACGCGGCAGCCTCCTGCGGCTGAGGCCGCGGCGGTGTCAGCGGGTCCGGTGGCGCCGGCGAGCCCGGCGATGCGAGCGGGCCCGGCGCCGTGCGTGGGACCGGTGATGCGAGCCGGGAGTCAGCGCATCCCGCCGGTCCGACCAGGAGGAACGACGGAAGGGGGCGCGGGCCAACAAGCCCGCGCCCCCTTCCGGTGTCACACCTCAGCCGGTCAGCCGGCGCGCCCGGGCCACCAGGTCGCGCACCGAGTGGTCGGTCAGCTCCGGCAGCCGGTCGTAGTCGAACCAGCGCAGGTCCAGCGACTCCTCGCTGATCAGCGCCTGAGCGCCGGCCGGGGCCAGCGCGATGTACTGGACGTCCAGGTGGGTGTTCTCCGGCCGGTCCTTGCCGGTGCAGCGGACCAGGTGCCGGTCCAGCTTGGCCGGCACCGGGGCGCCGTCGCTCTCCAGCAGCACCAGGTCGGGGATGCCGGACTCCTCGACGGCCTCGCGCAGCGCGGCCGAGGCGAGGCTGCCGTCACCGGGCTCGCAGTGCCCGCCCATCTGGAGCCACATGCCGACCTTGGGGTGCAGGGTGAGCAGTACCCGACCGGCGTCCGGATCGACGACCGCCGCGCTCGCGGTGATGTGCGCGGGCAGGCAGGAGCGGTACAGGCCCTCGGGCTGTGCGGCCAGGTGCTCCAGGTAGTCCAGCCGCAGCCGCTCCTGGTCCGGGTCGGCGGGCCGCCACCCGCTCAGCGTGCGGACGGCGTCCGCGTGCAGGCCGGTGGCGCGGGCGCCGGCGCCGGAGGTCCCGGTGGCGGGCGTCTCGGTCGTCGTCATGCGGTGGGCTCGCCCTTTCCGTCGGTGCCGTCCTCGTCGGTCCTCGGCTGCTCGTCCTTCTTGGTGAGGTCGGGCTTGCCGGCCGCGGCCTCGCCGAGCAGCTTGTCGAACGCGTCGAAGTCGATGCCGCCCTCCAGGTCGTCGGCGGAGCCCCGGTGCACGAAGGCGTCCGGGTCGTCCAGGTCGGCGGCGGTGGGCAGCATGTCCGGGTGCTCCCAGAGCGCGTCGCGGCCCTCGATGCCGCGGGCGTCGGCGAGCAGTGCCCAGAGCCGGGAGGCGTCGCGCAGCCGGCGCGGACGCAGCTCCAGGCCGACCAGGGTGGCGAAGGTCTGCTCGGCGGGCCCACCGGCCGCGCGGCGGCGGCGGACGGTCTCGCGCAGCGCGCCGGACTGCGGCAGGTGCGGCTCGGCGGCGGCGTGCACGACGGCGTCGACCCAGCCCTCGACCAGTGCGAGCGCGGTCTCCAGGCGGGCGAGCGCGGCCTTCTGCTCGGGGGTGTCCTCGGGCTGGAGCAGGCCGCCGGCCAGCGCCTCCTGGAGCGCCTCCGGGTTGCTCGGGTCGAGCTGGCCGACCAGTTCCTCCATCCGGGAGGTGTCGACCTTGATGCCGCGCGCGTACGCCTCGACGGCGCCCAGCAGGTGGGCCCGCAGCCACGGCACGTGGGCGAAGAGCCGCTGGTGGGCGGCCTCGCGCAGGGCGAGGTAGAGCCGGACCTCGTCGGCGGGCACGTTCAGGCCCTCGCCGAACTCGGCGACGTTCTGCGGCAGCAGCGCGGCCTTGCCGGCCGGGGCGAGCGGCAGGCCGACGTCGGTGGAGCCGACCACCTCGCCGGCGAGGGCGCCGAGCGCCTGGCCGATCTGGGTGCCGAACATGGCACCGCCCATCGAGCGCATCACGCCCATCAGCGGGCCGGCCATGGCCTGCATCTCGTCGGGCAGGACGCCGCCCATGGCGTTGCCGACCCGCTCGGCGACCGGGTCCACCAGGTCCTTCCAGACCGGCAGGGTGGCCTCGATCCACTCGGCGCGGCTCCAGGCGACGGCGGTGCCGGCCCCGGAGGGGAACTCGGTGGAGCCGTCGAGCCAGAGGTCGGCCAGGCGGACGGCCTCGGCGACGGCGGAGCGCTCGGCCGCGCTGACCGAGCGGTCCTTGCTCTTGCCCTCGGCGGGCTCGGCGACCACGCTCTGGCGGGCGATGTTCTTGGCGAGGTCCCAGTTCACCGGGCCGCCCTCGAAGGAGAGCATCTGGCCGAGCTGCTGGAAGGCGGCGCCGAGGTCGCCCGGGTTCATGCCGCCGAACATCGCGGCGAAGGGGTTGTCGGAACCGGCGCCGCCGGGGCCGCCCGGGGCGCCGGGCATGCCGAAGATCGCGCCGAAGGGGTTTCCGCCGCCGAAGCCGAACGGCTGCGGGCCGGTGCCGGACTGCTCCTGGTCCTTCTTCTTCTGCGCGTCGTCGGGCTTGGCCTTGCCGTCCTCGGGCTCCTCGGGCGGAACGCCGAATCCGAAGGGAAGGTCGCTCACGGGGTCCTCGATCCGGTCGGCCGTCATGCGGGTGTGGCGGAAAAGTCTGCGCCCGGGGCGGCGGCGGAGTTGGGGACTCGGGGGCGGCTCCCGTGCGGCAGGCCCGCGCCGGGTGCACCGCCGGGCCTTCGCCTCGGGCAGGATGGACGTACGTGACACACGTCCGTACGCACATAAAGCTAACCGTGGAGGATGGCCGGTGAGTTCCCCGCCTTCGGACGTTCGCTCTGGGCTGACCGGAGGAGAGGACGCGTCGGACACCACGGCGTCGCCGCATCCAGCCTACGGCGGACGGCCGCTGACCGTGGCGGTCACCGGTGCCGCGGGGGTGCTGGGCGAGCGGGTGGCCGCCCGGCTGGTGGCCTCCCCGCACGTGCGCAAGGTCCTCGCGGTGGACGACCGGCGCGGTGACGTGCCCGGTGTGCAGTGGCGGGTGCTCGACGTGCGCGACCCGGCGGTGGCCGAGCGGCTGGCCGGGGTGGACGTGGTGGTGCACCTGGCGATGGAC
The DNA here is from genome assembly GCF_040629945.1 of Kitasatospora sp. NPDC005856. Lineage (NCBI taxonomy): Bacteria > Bacillati > Actinomycetota > Actinomycetes > Kitasatosporales > Streptomycetaceae > Kitasatospora > Kitasatospora sp. NPDC005856. The sequence continues at coordinate 41,613 of NZ_JBEXWT010000018.1, forward strand.
TTCGGGATGGAGTCCGACGCCCGGGCCCGCAGCGCCTACAACGTGCGCGGAGCCCAGACGGTGCTGACGGCGGCCGCGGCCGCCGGGGTGCACCGGGTGGTGCTGTGCACCTCGGCGATGGTCTACGGCGCGCTGGCCGACAACGAGGTGCCGCTGGCCGAGGACTCCGAGTTGCGGGCCACCGAGGAGGCCTCCCTGGTCGGGGACCTGCTGGAGATCGAGCGGCTGGCCCGCCGGGCGCCGCGCGCCCACCCGGGCCTCCAGGTGACGGTGCTGCGCCCGGCCGTGGTGGTGGGCCCCGGCGTGGACACCGTGCTGACCCGGCACTTCGAGGCGCCCCGGCTGCTGGTGGTGGCCGGCTCCCGGCCGTGCTGGCAGTTCTGCCACGTGGACGACCTGGCGGCGGCGCTGGAGTACGCGGCGCTGGGCCTGGTGGAGGGCGAGGTGACGGTCGGCTGCGACGGCTGGCTGGAGCAGGAGGACGTGGAGCGGCTGTCCGGGATCCGGCGGATGGAGCTGCCGGCCTCGCTGGCGCTCGGCACGGCGGCGCGGCTGCACCGGCTGGGTCTGACCCCGGCGCCGGCCGGGGACCTGGCGTACACGATGTACCCGTGGGTGGTGTCCGGCAGCCGGCTGCACGAGGCGGGCTGGCGCCCGGCGCACTCCAACGAGCAGGTGCTGGCCGAGCTGCTGGAGCAGGTGTCCGGCAAGCACGCGGTGGCCGGGCGCCGACTGGGCGGCAAGGAGGCGGCGACCAGCCTGGGGGCGGCCGGGGCGACGGTGGCGCTGGTCGGTACGGCGGCGCTGGTGCGCCGGGCCCGCAAGCGGCGGCGGTTCTGACCGGCCGGTCCTGATCGGCTGGTTCCGCTTGGCCGGGAGCCGGTCGGGAGTGCCGAGGGGTCGGGAGCCGGCCGAGGGGAGGGGGCCAGCGCTTCTCACGATGCGAAATTTCGCCGTCGTGATGCGGAAAGTGCTTGCCCCGCGCCGTCCCGGATGGGGAATCATGGGGTCATGTCCGAGAACCACGACCCCATCCGCCTGCTCGCCATCCGCGACACCCCGCTCTCGCTGGACGAGGTGTACGAGGCGGTCGGCGACGACGCGGCCGGCGGCACCACCGTCTTCGTCGGGACGGTCCGGGACCACGACGGCGGCAAGTCGGTCTCGGCGCTGGAGTACAGCTGCCACCCCACCGCCGAGCAGGAGATGCGCCGGATCGCCGAGAAGGTGGTCGCCGACTTCCCGGTCCGGGCGCTCGCCGCGGTCCACCGGGTGGGCCGGCTGGAGATCACCGACAAGGCCGTGATCGTCGCCGTCTCCTGCGCCCACCGCGGCGAGGCCTTCGCGGCCGCCCGTCGGCTGATCGACGACCTCAAGCACGAGGTGCCGATCTGGAAGCACCAGGTCTTCACCGACGGCGGGGAGGAGTGGGTCGGCGCCGGCGGCTGCTGAGAGCGGTCCGGGACGACGGAACCGATCAGCACATCCGGCACGTCCGTCGGGTCAGGCGCGCCGTGGTCTCACTCCAACGGGCCCGTGAGGGTGCCCCGAATACTCCCTGGAAGTGAGCCGATCGGCCGTCCCGTAACCCGGACGGCGCCGATCGCGTTGTCCGCCGGAGTGGTTAATCTGCTCATAGACACGACGAGCTGGGAGTACTGGTATGGGTGTGCTCGCCTGGTTGATCATTCCGGTTGTCGCCGTCCTGGTCGCAGCCCTCTGGGCGGTGTGGGCCCAGCGGGAGCCGCGGGCCACCGGGGATCCGGCTTCACTCGCCGAGCACCGGCGTTTCATGGCCGCCATGGAGCGCACCACCGCGGGCGCGGCCGCCCCCGGTGAGGGCTCCGGCAGGTAGCCCGGCGGGCGTCGCCGTGGCCGCGTCCCGTACTGTCGAGGCATGCCACGCCGCTCCGCGACGATGCTCGCTGCCACCCTGCTGCTCATAGCGCTGCTCTGCGTCTCGGTGCTGATGAAGGTGCCGTACACGGAGATGAGCCCGGGGCCGACGTACAACACGCTCGGCAACCAGGGCGGCAAGCCGGTGATCAGCATCAGCGGGCACGATTCGTACCCGACGACCGGTCACCTCAACATGACCACCGTCCAGGTCACCGGGGCCAAGTACGAGCCCAGCCTGGTCAACGCGGTGGTCGGCTGGCTGCGGGACGACGTGCTGGTGGTGCCGCACGACAACGTCTACCCCAAGGGGCAGTCGGACGCGGAGGCCAAGAAGCAGAACGCGGAGGAGTTCGCCTCCTCCGAGGACAGCGCGCGCACCGCGGCGCTCAAGCAGCTGGGCGTCCCGGTCGGCAACGAGCTGATCGTCAAGTCGGTCACCGCGGGCGCCCCGGCCGAGGGCCGGCTGCACGCCGGCGACCAGATCGTGGCGGTGGACGGCACGCCGGCCGGCTCGGTGGACCAGGTGGTCGCGGCCGTCACCAAGCACAAGCCCGGCGAGTCGGTGGTCTTCACCGTCGTGCCGCGGGTCAAGGACGCGAACGGCGCCGCCGCGCCGGGCGGGAAGACCGACGTCACCGTCCCGACCGTTCGGGCCAAGGACCTCGACCCGAACGCCCCCGCCGAGCGGGCGGAGCTCGCGGTGGTGGGCATCGGCACCGGGATCCGGCACACCTACCCGTTCCAGATCGACATCGGCCTGCAGGACGTGGGCGGCCCGAGCGCCGGCCTGATGTTCTCCCTCGGCATCATCGACAAGCTCACCCCGGGCGGCGGCCTCACCGGCGGCAAGTTCGTGGCCGGCACCGGGACCATCGACGACGACGGCAAGGTCGGCCCGATCGGCGGCATCTCGATGAAGCTGATCGCCGCCCGGGACGCCGGGGCCGAGTACTTCTTCACCCCGTCCTCGAACTGCGCCGAGGCGACCAAGAACGTCCCGTCCGGGCTGACCCTGATCAAGGCGGACACGCTGGACGGTGCGCTGAAGTCGCTGGAGCAGGTCCGCTCCGGGCAGACCTCCGCGCTGCCGTCCTGCACCGCCGGCTAGCCGCGGACGCCGAGCCGGTGCCGGGCACCCGCCCCGGCAGCCACTGGGCGAGCGGCCGCCGGGGGAACCGGCGGTGCAGGGCGGGGGAGCCGGCCCGGTCAGGGAAGCCGGAGCCGGCCGGTAGGTGTCAGGAGAAGGTCGCCAGCAGTGCGTCGGTCAGGCCGGGCACCAGGTCGGGGCCGGTCAGCACCTCGCGGGCGACGTCCTTGGAACGCAGCCGCAGGGCGATCTCCTTCTTGCCGTCGCGCAGCACCGCGGCGGTGATCCGCACCTCCTCGCGCTTGGGGTGGTTGGCCACCCACTCGGCGAGCTGGGCGTCGGTGGCGCCCCGCGGACGGGACTGCTCGGCGCCCGGGGGCAGCATCAGGCGCTCGACGACCAGGGCGCAGCCGGCCACGGAGTCGGGCCAGGCGATGGTGCCGAGGAACTTGTCGAGTTCCATGCCGGCCGGCAGTTCGTCCTGCTCGATCGGGGTCAGGCCGGCCTCGTCGCCCTCGGCGAGGCCGAGCTGCTTGGCGATCTTCGGGTTGGCCTTGCGCAGGGCGGCGCTGTCCACCAGGGCGAACAGCCGGGCCGGGAGGTCCCAGCCGAGGGTGGCGGCGTACTCGTCGATCTCCAGCGCGGCCCGGGTCAGCGGGGTCGCGGCGGGGAGCTTGGAGACGTCGTCGGGGGAGTTGTTCAGTTCAGACGCGTCGGACATGCCTCAATCCTCACACGTCGGGCGGGGCCCGCCCGCCGGGCGGGCGGCTGTCGTAACCGTCTGCTAACGGTGGGAACTCGGCCAAAGCCTGGTTAAGTTTCTCTGACGACCGAACCCATTCAGCCGACACTGCCGAGGTGCCACCGTGGTCTTCCAGATGCCCGAACGCTCAGGGCCGGGTTTCCGGCGCAGGGTAGGCCCGCCCTCCCGGCGGGCGCGGGTGGCCCTGCTGACCGTGGGCGTGCTCGCGGTGCTCTTCCTGCTGTTCGTCATGTTCGCGGGCTTCTGGACGGACTGGCTGTGGTTCAAGTCGGTCCACTTCTCCTCGGTGTTCACCACCCAGCTGTGGACGAAGACCGGCCTGTTCGCGGTGTTCGGGCTGCTGATGGCGGTGATCGTCGGCTTCAACATCTGGCTGGCGCACCGGCTGCGCCCGCCGCTGTCGGCGATGTCGGTGGAGCAGCAGAGCCTGGACCGCTACCGGGCGGGCCTCGCGCCGTTCAAGCGCTGGGCGCTGATCGGCATCTCGCTGGTGATCGGCCTGGTGGCCGGCGCCGCGGCCTCCGGGCAGTGGCGGACCTGGCTGATGTGGACGAACTCGACCTCCTTCGGTGAGAAGGACGCCCAGTTCGGCATGGACGTCTCGTTCTACGCCTTCGACCTGCCGTTCTACGAGTTCGTGCTGGGCTTCGCGTTCAGCGCGGTGATCGTCTCGCTGCTGACCTCGGCGCTGGTGCACTACCTGTACGGCGGGCTGCGGCTGCAGGGCCCGGGCCGCCGGGCGAGTGCGGGCGCGCAGGGGCACCTGGCGGTGCTGCTGGGCGTGTTCGTGCTGCTGAAGGCCGTCGCGTACTGGCTGGACCGGTACGCGCTGGCGGTGAAGACCGGTTCGTACAAGGGCGTTTCCGGCTGGACGGGCCTGCGGTACGTGGACGCCAACGCGTTCCTGCCGGCCAAGACCATCCTGTTCTTCGTCGCGATCATCTGCGCGGTGCTGTTCTTCCTGACCCCGATCCGCCGCACCTGGGCCCCGGCCCTGATCGGTCTGGGGCTGATGGTGCTGTCGGCGGTGCTGATCGGCGGGCTGTACCCGGCGATCGTGCAGCAGTTCCAGGTCAAGCCGAACGAGCAGGCCAAGGAGACGCCGTACATCCAGAAGAACATCGACGCCACCCGCCAGGCGTACGGGATCGCGGACGCGCAGACCACCCAGTACACCCCGCAGGGCACCACCAACGCCGAGGCGCTGAAGCCGGACGCGCAGACCGTCGGTGACATCCGGCTGCTGGACCCGAACGTCGTCTCGCCGGCGTTCCAGTCGCTGGAGCAGCAGCGCAACTACTACGCCTTCCCGAACACGCTGGACGTGGACCGCTACGGCACCGGGCAGGACAAGCAGGACAGCGTGATCGGCCTGCGCGAGCTCGACCTCAACGGCGTGCAGCGCAACTGGATCAACGACCACTTCAAGTACACCCACGGCTACGGCGCGGTGGCGGCCAAGGGCAACCAGGTCGACGACAAGGGCCAGCCGGTGTTCACCGAGTCGGGGCTGCCGGCCACCGGCACGCTGGGCGACTACCAGCAGCGGATCTACTACGGCGAGAAGACCACCACGTACTCGATCGTGGGCGGCGCGAACAAGGAGATCGACTACACCGATCCCAAGACCGGTCAGAACGCCGAGTACACCTACACCGGTGGCAGCGGGGTCTCGCTGGACAACCCGCTGACCCGGGCCGCGTACGCGGTGCGCTTCGCCGAGCCGCAGATCCTCTACGCGGGGGCGATCACCGACGGCGCGAAGGTGATCTACAACCGGACGCCCAAGGAGCGGGTGGAGAAGGTCGCGCCGTGGCTGTCGATCGACGCCGACCCGTACCCGGTGGTGGAGGACGGCCGGGTGCTGTGGGTGCTGGACGGCTACACCACCTCGGACGGCTTCCCGTTCTCCTCGAAGACGACGCTGGGCGCCGCCACCAAGGACTCGCTGACCAACCAGCGCGGTGAGCTGCTGACCGTCGCCAACCAGGTCAACTACATCCGCAACTCGGTCAAGGCCACGGTGGACGCCTACACCGGCGAGGTGAAGCTCTACCAGTGGGACGACAAGGACCCGGTCCTGAAGACCTGGATGAAGGCCTTCCCCGGCACCGTCGAGCCCAAGGCGGACATCCCGCAGACCCTGCTGCCGCACCTGCGTTACCCGCAGGACATGTTCAAGGTGCAGCGCGACCTGCTCGGCCAGTACCACGTCACCGACGCCAACTCCTTCTTCAACGGCAGTGACATCTGGCAGGTCCCGGTGGACCCGACCAGCGACACCAAGCAGGTCCAGCCGCCGTACTACGTGACGGTGCGGATGCCGGACACCACCACCGCGAGCTTCTCGCTCACCAGCACCTTCGTGCCCAACCAGCGGCCCAACCTGGCGGCCTTCATGGCCGTCAACGCGGACCCGGGGGAGGACTACGGGAAGATCCGCATCCTGAAGATGACGGGCGAGAGCGGCGCCCCCGGCCCCGGCCTGGTGCAGTCGAAGTTCAACTCCCGCCAGGAGGTGGCCTCGCAGATCTTCGCCCTGAAGAGCGGCGGGGACGCCGAGCTGGAGTACGGCAACCTGCTGACCCTGCCGGTCGGCGGCGGACTGCTCAACATCGAGCCGGTGTACGTGCGCGGCCGCGGCGCCAAGTACCCGACGATGCAGAAGGTCCTGGCGGTGTACGGGGACGACAACGTGGCCTTCGAGGACACCCTGGAGGCCGCGCTGAAGAAGGTGTTCGGCGGGGCGCCCCCGTCGACCACCCCGACCGCGCCGTCCACGCCGGGCACCGGGACGGCCCCGATGACGCCGACCACGCCGGCGCCGGGCGCGACGGTCTCGCCGGAGCTCCAGAAGGCGATCTCGGACGCGCAGAAGGCGTACAACGACAGCCAGACCGCGATCAAGAACGGCGACTGGGCGGCCTACGGCACCGCCCAGAAGGCGCTCGGCGACGCCCTGAAGGCCATCGCGGCGGCCGGCGGCGGCACCCCGGCGCCCGCCCCGGGCGGCACTCCGGCCCCGGGCGCCACGGGCGGCGGATCGCCCAGCCCGCAGCCGTAGCCCGCGGCCGCGGCCGTTGAGCTGCGGCAACCGTTTTCCGTTCCACCCCGCGTCCGTGCTAAGGTTCAATCACCGACGCGGGGTGGAGCAGCTCGGTAGCTCGCTGGGCTCATAACCCAGAGGTCGCAGGTTCAAATCCTGTCCCCGCTACAAAGGCCAGAGGCCCGGAGGATCCTTCCTCCGGGCCTCTGGTGTTTCCCGAGCCGTTCCCGAGCCGTTCCCGAGCCGTTCCCGCCCGTTCTCGTCCGGAAGCGGCGGGAACCGCTCCGGTACTATCGACCGTCGCCAAGGAGGACGGCAGCGGGGTTTGTGGGGTTGAAGTGTCGGGAAATCGACAAAGCGCCGAAGCAATTTCGTCGGCTTCGGGTCGGCCCCGCCGGAATTCGGCCGGGGCAGGTGTACGCGGGTACTGGGTGATGCGACGATGGGACACATGGGGGACGGTGCACGGCCGCTGACCGGCCGTCGGGTCCGGCGCCTCTCCTGGTCCTCCCGGCCGCACGCCGGGGCACGATGCCGCGACACTCTGGGGGAGCGGGAGTCGGCATGAGGCTGATCGGCAAGTCAGGCGCCAAGTCCGCGGCGGCCGTCGAGGCGGACACCGACGCCTGGGCGGAGAGCGCCGAGAGCACCGCCGCCCACCCCGGAGCCCTGCCCGCCCAGCGCACCAGCGGACTGTCCGAGCGCCCCTCGACCCCGGGCTACGGGCCCGACAGCCTGGTCCACGTGTCGACCCGTCAGTTCGCCGCCGCCGTCGGCGCGTACGGCGGGCCCTCCGGCGGGGAGCCGGCCGCCGGGGCCGCGCTCGACCCGGCCGGACTGGACACGACCAGCTTCGAGACCGCCCTCGCCGCCCGCGAGTCCGCCGCGCTGGAGGCCCGCCACAGGCAGGCCGCCGACGGCGGCGACCCGGACGCCGCCTGCCGGCTCGGCACCCTGCTGCTGCGCCGCGGCGAACTGGAGGACGCCGAGCCCTACCTGCGCGCCGCCGCGGCCGCCGGGGTGCGCGCCGCCGCCAACAACCTCGGCGTGCTGCTGCACCAGCAGGGCCACCGGGCCGAGGCCGGCCAGTGGTGGCGCCAGGCCGCCGTGGCCGGTAGCGCGCCGGCCGCGCACGCGCTCGGGCTCCAACTGCGCGACCAGGGCGAGGAGGAGGCCGCCGAGTACTGGCTGCACTTCGCCGCCGACCACGGCCACCCGCTGGGCGCCTACGCCCTGGGCGACCTGATGGAGCACCGGCGGGACGTGCGCGCCGAGCGCTGGTTCAAGGTCTCCGCCGACGCCGGGCACCGGGAGGCCTCCTACCGGCTGGCCCGGATGCGCGAGGCCGCCGGGGACAAGGAGACCGCCGAGACGTGGTACCGCACCGCCGCCGCCCGCAGCCACGCCCGCGCCGCGCTGCGCCTGGGCGTGCTGCTGGAGGAGCGCGCCCGCACCGACCAGTCGCTGCTGGAGGAGGCGGCCCGCTGGTACCGGCAGGCCGCGCAGAACGGGGAGCCGCGCGCGGCCTGCGCGCTGGGCTTCCTGCTGCGCGACTCCGGGGACCCGGCGGCCGCCGCCGAGTGGTGGCAGGAGGCCGCCGAGGCCGGGGACGGCAACGCCGCCAACGCGCTGGGCGCGTTGCACGCGAGCCGCGGCGAGGCCGCCGCGGCCGAACGCTGGTACCGCGCCGCCCTCGACGCGGGCGACCAGAACGGCGCCTTCAACCTCGGCCTGCTCTGCGCCGGCACCGGCCGCGAGCAGCAGGCCGAGCAGTGGTACCGCCGGGCCGCGTACGCCGGGCACCGGGAGGCCTGCAACGCGCTGGCCGTGGTGCTGCTGCAGCGCGGCGACGAGTCCGGCGCCCAGCCCTGGTTCTCCAAGGCGGCCGAGGCCGGCAGCGTGGACGGCGCGTTCAACCTCGGCGTGCTGCACGCCGGTCGAGGCGAGCAACAGCAGGCCCAGGAGTGGTACGCGCGGGCCGCGGCCGAGGGGCACGGCGAGGCGGCCCTGCAGCTCGCGGTCGTCCAGGAGCAGCGCGGCAACCTGGGCGGGGCGCTGGAGCGCTACCGGCAGGCGGCGGCGGGGGGCTCGGCCGAGGGCGCGTTCCGGCTGGCCTCGCTGCTGGACCGGCGCGGGGACGCGGACGCCGAGGCCGAGCACTGGTACGCGGTGGCCGCCGACGCCGGGCACCGCCGGGCGCAGGTGCGGATGGGCGTGCGGGCGGCCGAGCGCGGGGCGCTGGAGATCGCGGAGAGCTGGTACCGGCGGGCGGCCGAGGCGGGCAGCCGCAGCGCCGCGTTCAACCTGGGGCTGCTGCTGGCCCGGCAGGACAGCGAGGCCGAGGCGATGCTCTGGTACACCCGGGCCGCCGACGCCGGGCACGGCCGGGCGGCGCTGCGCCTGGCACTGCTGGCGCTGCGCCGGGGGGAGCCGGTGCAGGCGGAGAACTGGTGCCGGCGGGCGATCGACTCCGGGCCGGCCGAGGTGGCCGAGCGGGCCGGGCGGCTGCTGGGCGCGCTGAGTGCCGAGTTGAGCGCGTAGGGCCGGTCCTGGCCCCGATCGGTGCGGTTCCCCGGTCAGGGGCGGCAGTTCGGGCACAGGCCGCGGTAGGTGACCTCGGCGGCGGTGACGGCGAAGCCGAAGCGTTCGGCGGCGGGGAGGGCGGCGAGCGGGTCGCCCTGCGGGTGGACGTCGCGGATCGCGCCGCAGCCCGAGCAGATCAGGTGCTGGTGGGCGCGGTGCGCGTTGGGGTCGTAGCGCTTGGCGCGGCCGTCGGTGGCGACCTCCAGGACCTCGCCGAGGGTGACGAGTTCGCCGAGCGTGTTGTAGACGGTGGCGCGGCTGATCTCCGGCAGCCGGGCCGTCGCGCGGGCGTGCACCTCGTCGGCGGTGAGGTGCACGTGTTCGCCGTCCAGGACCTCGGCCACGACCCGGCGTTGCGAGGTCAGCCGCCAGCCCCGTGCGCGCAGTCTCTCCAGCAGGTCGCTCATGTCATCCAGAGTAGGTCAGGATCCGAGTTTGGTTCCAGTGTTGACTTGGACAAAGTCCAAGTTAGGATCGTGTCATCACGACCGGACACCGCGGAGGCACTCCCATGACGACCCAGGACGAGCAGCGCCCGACCCTGACCACGGAGGCGGGTGCCCCCGTCGCCGACAACCAGAACACCGAGACGGCGGGCGTCGGGGGTCCGGCGCTCCTCCAGGACCAGCTGCTGTTCGAGAAGCTCGCGCACTTCAACCGCGAGCGCATCCCGGAGCGCGTGGTGCACGCCCGCGGCGCCGGCGCGTACGGCACCTTCACCGTGACCGCCGACGTGACGCCCTGGACCCGGGCGGCCTTCCTGTCCGGGATCGGCCGGCAGACCGAGGTCTTCCTGCGCTTCTCCACCGTGGCGGGCAACCTCGGCGCCGCCGACGCGGTGCGCGACCCGCGCGGTTTCGCGGTGAAGTTCTACACCGAGGAGGGCAACTACGACCTCGTCGGCAACAACACCCCGGTGTTCTTCATCAAGGACGCCCTCAAGTTCCCCGACTTCATCCACACCCAGAAGCGCGACCCGTACACCGGCTCGCAGGAGGCGGACAACGTCTGGGACTTCTGGGGCCTGTCGCCCGAGGCCACCCACCAGGTGACCTGGCTGTTCGGCGACCGCGGCATCCCGGCCTCGTACCGGCACATGAACGGCTACGGCTCGCACACCTACCAGTGGCAGAACGAGGCCGGCGAGCACTTCTGGGTCAAGTACCACTTCAAGACCGACCAGGGCATCCGCACCCTCACCCAGGCCGAGGCCAACACCCTCGCCGGCGAGGACCCGGACAGCCACCAGCGCGACCTGCGCGAGTCGATCGAGCGCGGCGAGTTCCCCAGCTGGACGGTGCAGGTCCAGATCATGCCGGCGGCCGACGCGGCGAACTACCGCTTCAACCCCTTCGACCTGACCAAGGTCTGGCCGCACGCCGACTACCCGCCGATCGAGATCGGCAAGCTGGAGCTCAACCGCAACCCCGACAACGTCTTCGCCGAGGTCGAGCAGTCGGTGTTCTCCCCGGCGCACTTCGTGCCCGGCATCGGCCCGTCCCCGGACAAGATGCTCCAGGGCCGCCTGTTCGCGTACGCCGACGCCCACCGCTACCGGGTCGGCATCAACGCCGACCACCTGCCGGTGAACCGCCCGCACGCCACCGAGGCCCGCACCAACAGCCGGGACGGCCACCTCTACGACGGCCGCCACGGCCGGCAGAAGAACTACGAGCCGAACAGCTTCGGCGGCCCGGTGCAGACCGGCCGCCCGCTGTGGGCCGCGACCGCCGTCGACGGCCTCACCGGCACCCACGCCGCGCCCTCGCACGCCGAGGACGACGACTTCGTGCAGGCCGGCAACCTCTACCGACTGCTCTCCGAGGAGGAGAAGCAGCGCCTGATCGGCAACCTGTCGGGCTTCATCGCCAAGGTCTCCGCCGACCGCGAGGACATCGTGGAGCGGGCGGTCGACAACTTCCGCAAGGCCGACGCCGACTTCGGGCAGCGGCTGGACGCGGCCGTCCGGGAGCTGCGCAAGCAGTAGTCACGGACCGGGAAGGGCGGCGGCCCCTTGACCGGCTCCCACTGGTCAAGGGGCCGCGACCACGCTCGGACGGCGACCACGGTCGGCCCATGGTGATGTTCGGGCCGCGACCACGGTCGGCCCATGGTGACGTTCGGACCGCGACCACGGCCGGCCTGCGGTCAGTTCGGCCCGCGACCACGGTCGGCCCGCGACCGCGCTCAGACGGAGAGCCGGTGCAGGGCCTCCTCGTGCAGCAGGCCGTTGGAGGCGACGGCGTCGGCGCCGCCGGGGCCGGGGACGCCGTCCAGGCCGGTGAAGCGGCCGCCGGCCTCCTCGACGATGATGCAGTTGGCCGCCATGTCCCACAGCGACAGCTCGGGCTCGGCGGCGATGTCGACGGCGCCCTCGGCGACCATCATGTAGGACCAGAAGTCGCCGTACGCGCGGGTGCGCCAGCAGGCGCGGGTGAGGTCCAGGAACGGGTCGAGGCGGCCGCGCTCCTCCCAGCCGCTGAGCGAGGAGTAGGAGAAGGACGCGTCCTCGATCCGCGAGACGCCGGAGACCTGCAGCCGGGAGGCCTTGGCCAGGCTGCGGCCGCCGAACGCGCCCAGGCCCTTGGCCGCCCACCAGCGGCGCTGCAGCGCGGGGGCGGAGACGATGCCGACCACCGGGCGCTCGACGCCGTCCGGGCCGTCCTCCAGCAGGGCGATCAGGGTGGCCCAGACCGGGACGCCGCGGATGTAGTTCTTGGTGCCGTCGATCGGGTCGATCACCCAGCGGCGCGGGCCGGAGCCCTGCAGGCCGAACTCCTCGCCGAGGACGGCGTCGCGCGGACGGGCGCGCTGGAGCACGTTGCGCACGAGCTCCTCGGCGGCCTTGTCGGCGTCGCTGACCGGCGTCAGGTCGGGCTTGGTCTCGATCTTCAGGTCGAGGGCGCGGAAGCGCTCCAGGGTGACCGAGTCGGCCGAGTCGGCGAGGACATGGGCGAGTCGGAGGTCGTCGTGGTAATCGGCCATGTCCGAAACCCTAGCGAGCCCGCCCCGATCGGCACAGCCGGGCTCGCGGAGCGGGACGCGGCGGGGACGGGCGCGCGCCCGCCCGGTGCGCCGTGCGGCTCGGTGCGGGTGCCGCTCAGTGGCTCGTGCCGCTGAGCTGGAGGCCGATGACCCCGGCGATCACCAGCGAGATCGAGACCAGCTTGAGCGCCGAGGTGCTCTCGCCCAGGAAGAGCATGCCGTAGATCGCGGTGCCGGCCGCGCCGATGCCCGTCCACACCGCGTAGGCGGGGCCGACCGGCAGGGTCTTCAGCGAGAGGGTGAGCAGGCCGAAGCTGCCGAGGGCGAACACGCAGAAGCTGATGGTGGGCCAGAGCTTCGTGAAGCCCTCGCTGAGCTTGAGGTTGATCGCGAAGCCGGTCTCCAGCAGGCCGGCCAGGACCACCAGGGCCCATGCCATCCGTGCCCTCCCTGTCGATCGACGGTCGGACCGCGTGTGGCCCGACTTTCCTATGATCGCCAGGTGGGCCCGCTCCGACACCTCGAACGGGCCACCAACCCCGGGCAGGGGCGGAGGGCGGCCGGACTCAGTCGGCCTCGCCCTCCTTGCTGGCCAGCAGCCGGCGCAGCGAGTAGAGCCGGGCCGCCTCGGCGTGGCCCTCGGCGACCCAGGCGTCCAGCGCGCAGTCCGGCTCGTCGTGGCTGCACGCGCGCGGGCAGTCGACGGTGCCGGGCTCCAGGTCGGGGAAGGCGTGGATGACCCGGGACGGGTCGATGTGCGAGAGGCCGAAGGAGCGGAAGCCGGGGGTGTCGATCACCCAGCCGGAGTTCAGCGCCTTCTTCGAGCCGGCCTTGGCGCCGGTCGGCGGGGGCAGCCGCAGCGCCAGCGCGGAGACGGTGGTGTGCCGGCCGCGGCCGGTGACGGCGTTGACCCGGCCGGTCTGCCGCTGGCGGTCCGGGACGAGCGCGTTGACCAGGGTGGTCTTGCCCACGCCGGAGTGGCCGATGAACACCGTGGACAGGCCGCGCAGGTGCTCCCGGACGGCCTCGGCGCCGGTGGTCTCCAGCTCGTCGCGGCGGGTGACCACGTACTTGATGCCCAGCGGGGCGTAGGAGTCCAGCAGGGTCGCTGCCGGGGCGAGGTCCGACTTGGTGAGCACCAGCAGCGGCTCCATGCCCGCGTCGTAGGCGGCCACCAGGCAGCGGTCGATCAGCCGGGGGCGCGGCTCCGGGTCGGCCAGGGCGATGACGATGGCCAACTGCTCGGCGTTGGCGACCACGATCCGCTCGTACGGGTCGTCGTCGTCCGCGGTGCGTCGCAGCACCGAGGTGCGCTCCTCGACCCGGACGATCCGGGCGAGAGTGTCGGCGTCCCCGGAGAGGTCGCCGACCAGGTTGACGACGTCGCCGACGACGACGCCCTTGCGGCCCAGCTCGCGGGCCTTCATGGCGACGACCTCGTGCTCCTGCTTCGTCCCCGGGTCGACCAGACAGGTGATCCGGCCGCGGTCGACGGTCAGCACCATCGCCTCGGCGGCGTCCTCGTGCTTGGGCCGGATCCGGGTCCGCGGCCGGGAACCCCGGCGGGCGGGGCGGTTGCGGATGTCGTCCTCGTCGGCGTCCTTGCCGTAGCGGCGCATGTGCTCAGTCTCCGCTCAGGCGCCCGCCGCCGCTTCGCCGAGCAGCTCGGACCACATCCCGGGGAAGTCGGGCAGGGTCTTGGCGGTGGTGGCGACGTTCTCGACCTCGACGCCGGGCACGGCGAGGCCGAGCACGGCGGCGGCGGTGGCGAGGCGGTGGTCCTCGTAGGTGTGGAAGATGCCGCCGTGCAGCGGGCGCGGGCGGATCCGCAGGCCGTCCTCGGTCTCGGTGACGTCCCCGCCCAGGTCGTTGATCTCCTTGACGAGCGCGGCGAGCCGGTCGGTCTCGTGCAGGCGCAGGTGGGCGATGCCGTACAGGTGGGACTCGGAGTCGGCCAGCGCGGCGACGGCGGCGATCACCGGGGTCAGCTCGCCCACGTCGTGCAGGTCGGCCTCGATGCCGTGGATCCGGCCGGTGCCGGTGAACTGCAGCCCCTCGTCGGTGAACTCGCAGGCGCCACCCATCCGGGTGTAGATCTCGCGCAGCTGGTCGCCGGGCTGGGTGGTCTGCCTGGGCCAGTCCCGCACGGTGACCCGGCCGCCGGTGACCAGCGCGGCGGCGAAGAACGGCGCGGCGTTGGAGAGGTCCGGCTCGACCACCAGGTCGCGGCCGATCAGGGCGCCCGGGGTGACCCGCCAGACGTCCTTCTCGCCGCCGTCCTCGGGGGCGTCGACCTGGGCGCCGGCCAGGCGCAGCATCGCCACGGTCATCCGGATGTGCGGCAGCGACGGGACCGGTCCGCCGACGTGGCGGACCTCGATGCCGTGGTTGTAGCGGGCCCCGGAGAGCAGCAGGGCGGAGATGAACTGGGACGAGGAGGAGGCGTCCAGCTCGACCGGGCCGCCGTCCAGCGAGCCGGTGCCGTGCACGGTGAGCGGGAAGGCGCCGCGGCCGCCGTCCTCGATCCGGGCGCCGAGCGCGCGCAGGGCGTCGATCACGCCGTGCTGGGGGCGCTCGTAGCAGCGCGGGTCGCCGTCGAAGTGCACCGGGCCGTCGGCGAGGACGGCGAGCGGGGGCAGGAAGCGCATGACCGTGCCGGCGTTGCCGACGTCGACGGAGGCCGGGCCGAGCAGCGCGGGGGCGGGGATGACCCGCCAGGCCTCGCCGCCGCCGATGCCGCCGGAGTCGTTGTTGACCTTCTCCTCGATGGTGACCCCGAGGGCGCGCAGGCCGTCGGCCATCAGCTGGGAGTCGCGGCTGCGCAGCGGGCGCCGCACCCAGCCCGGCCCGTCGGCGAGTGCTGCCAGCACCAGGGCCCGGTTGGTGACCGACTTGGAGCCGGGGATGGTGATGGTGGCGTCGACGGGGCTGGTCGCGACGGGGGCGGGCCACAGGGTCTCGGTCATGGGGCAAGTCTAGGGGCCGTGGACGAACCCCCGGCGTCGGTCACGGCGGCGGGACGGTGCCGGGCCGCTGCCGGCGGGCGGCCGTCGGCGGGCGGCGGGCGGCCGTCGGCTAGCGCAGGGGCTGGAGCAGCCAGGCGGCGCCGAGGGCGAGGCAGGCGAGGGCGACGAGCAGGAAGACGGTGACCCAGGCGAGGGCGGGGACGTGGGTGAGCCGGGCGAGCTGGTCGGCGTCGGAGTCGCGGGCCCAGCCGATCCGGCGCTGGTGCTGGAGCTCCAGGACGGGGCGGACGGCGCCGAAGAGCAGGAACCAGCAGCCGAGGTAGGCGAAGCCGGCCTGGACCTCGGCGCTGCCGAACCAGGAGACCAGGAAGAAGGCGCCGCCGGCGACCAGCACGCTGAGGAAGCCGAAGGCGTTGCGGATGCGCAGCAGCAGGGCGAGCAGCAGCACGATCGCCAGCCAGAGCAGCAGGGTGATCCGGTCGGCGGCGAGCAGGGCGGCGCAGCCGAGGCCGAGCAGGGCGGGGGCGGTGTAGCCGGCGGCGGTGGTGAGGACCATGCCGGGGCCGGTGGGGCGGCCGTAGGAGAGGGTGAGCCCGGAGGTGTCCGAGTGCAGCCGGATGCCGGTCAGCTTGCGGCGGGTGGCCAGGGCGGCCAGGCCGTGGCCGCCCTCGTGGGCGATGGTCACGGCGTTGCGGGCGACGTGCCAGAGCGGGCGGGCCAGGACGGTGAGCAGGGCGGCGGCCGCGGTGGCCAGGACCAGCCAGCCGGGCGGGGCGCTCTGGGTGCCGGTCACCTGGTTCCACAGGTCGCCGAGGGTGTGGTCGTTCGCGTTCATCGGTGTCTCTCCGCCTCCGTCCGCCGCACTGGGTCGTCGCACTGGGTCGTCGCGTCGGGTCGTCGCGTCGGGTCGTCGCGTTGGGCCGTTCGGGGCAGCCTCCCATGCGGGGACGGGCGCCGGGCGGCGGGCGGTTCTGGTCCGCTGATGAAGAGGTCGTGAGGACCGGTGGCATGGCAAGCTGGCCCGCATGTGCGGTCGGTTCGCAGCCAGCAACAAGCCCGAGGACGTCGTCGAGCTGTTCGACGTCGAGCACTGGGATCCGGAGGAGACCCTGGATCCGAACTGGAACGTCGCGCCGACCGATGGCGCCTTCGTGGTGCTGGAGCGGCTGGGCAAGGAGCGGCCGCGGCCGGTGCGGCAGCTGCGGGTGCTGCGCTGGGGGCTGGTGCCGCAGTGGTCGAACTCGCCCGAGACGGCGGTGAAGATGATCAACGCCCGGTCGGACACGGTGCACGAGAAGCCCTCGTACCGGCAGGCCTTCGCCGCGCGCCGGTGCATCCTGCCGGTGGACGGCTACTACGAGTGGCAGACGGTGCCGGGGGAGCGCGGCAAGGCCCGCAAGAAGCCGTACTTCGTCTCCCGGGCCGATGGCACCCCGCTGGCGCTGGCCGGGCTGTACGAGTTCTGGCGCAACCGGGCGGTGCCGCCGGGGCACCCGGAGGCCTGGCTGGTGACGTTCACGATCGTCACCACGGACGCCGAGGAGGCGCTGGCGCCGATCCACGAGCGGATGCCGCTGTTCCTGGACCCGGCGGACTGGGACGAGTGGCTGGACCCACGGCTGACCGACCCGGACGGGCTGCGCCGGCTGCTGATACCCCCGCCGCCGGGCGCGCTGCTGGCCACCCCGGTGTCGCCGGCGGTCGGCAGCATCCGCAACAACGGCCCGGAGCTCAAGGAGCCGTGGACCGAGGTCGAGTACGAGACCACCCTGTTCTGACCATGCTGGGAGTCACCGCGATGAGCACCACCGAACCGGTCCCGACCGAACCGGTCCCCACCGAGGCCGGGGAGGCCCGGATCAGCTACCACCGCGCCGCGGAGCCCAGGGCGGTGCTGGCGCTCGGCCACGGTGCGGGCGGCGGGATCGAGGCCCGGGACCTGGTGGCGCTGGCCGGGAGGCTGCCGGCCCGGGGGATCACCGTGGCGCTGGTCGAGCAGCCCTGGCGGGTGGCGGGCAAGAAGCTCGGCCCGGCGCCGAGGACGCTGGACCTCGGCTGGCGGCCGGTGGCCGAGAGGCTGGCCGGGCAGGGGGTGCCGCTGGTGGTGGGCGGGCGCAGCGCGGGGGCGCGGGTGGCCTGCCGGACGGGCGCGCGGACCGGGGCGGTCGGGGTGGTGGCGCTGGCGTTCCCGCTGCACCCTCCGGGCAAGCCGGAGAAGAGCCGGGCCGAGGAGCTGCTGGAGTCCGGGCTGCCGACGCTGGTGGTGCAGAGCGCCGCGGATCCGTTCGGCGGGCCGGCGGAGTTCCCGGAGCTGCCGGCGGGGCACGAGCTGGTGGCGGTGCCGTACGGCAGCCACGGGTTCGAGGTGCCCAAGCGGGCGCCGATGGGGCAGGACGAGGTGCTGGACCTGATCTGCTCGGCGGTGGGGGACTGGGTGCTGCGGCTGGTGTGAGGCCGGGGGCGGCGAGTCGGGGCGGCCCTGCGGGCCGTGAGCCCTACGGCCCGTGAGCCCTGCGGCCCGTGAGCGGGGAGTCTCCACTCGCTCACTCGTGCGAGTGAACGGTGCCCGGGGGCGGGAATGCGGGCGGTGCCGGTGTGGTTGTCGTGTCCGTCAGCACGAGTCACCGGTGAGAGAGGCAGGGCAGATGGGTTCGATCGCGTGCCCCGAGCGGCCTGAGGAGCGCGAGGCCACCACGGCGTTCGCTCCCTCGTGGTCGGAGTGGCTCGACGCGGGCGAGAAGCCCGTCAGCCCGATATCCTCCATTTCTGGGCGGCCCGCCGTGGGCCGTTCCCGTCATGCCGAGGAGGTGGGTCCGGTCGTCGGGACCGAGCACGAGGCCGATCCGGGCCGTGGCCCGGGCGACGCCCTGCCCGCGGGCGAGGCGCTCACCGGTGAGGAGCTGGCCGAGGCGATCGGTGAGGACACCTACCGGGTGTCGGCGGAGGAGAGCGAGGAGGCCCGGCGGGAGCGCTTCGAGCGCGACGCCCTGGGCTACCTGGATCCGATGTACTCGGCGGCGCTGCGCATGACGCGCAACCCGGCCGACGCGGAGGACCTGCTCCAGGAGGCGTTCGCCAAGGCGTACGCGTCCTTCCACCAGTTCCGCGAGGGCACCAACCTCAAGGCCTGGCTGTACCGCATCCTCACCAACACGTTCATCAACTCGTACCGCAAGAAGCAGCGGGAGCCCCAGCGCACCGCGGCGGAGGAGATCGAGGACTGGCAGCTGGCCAGGGCCGAGTCGCACATGTCGACCGGTCTGCGCTCGGCCGAGACCCAGGCGCTCGACCACCTTCCCGACAGCGATGTGAAGGACGCGCTCCAGGCCATCCCGGAGGAATTCAGGATCGCCGTCTATCTCGCGGACGTAGAAGGCTTTGCGTACAAGGAGATCGCGGACATCATGGGTACTCCCATCGGTACGGTGATGTCCCGGCTGCACCGCGGCCGCCGTCAGCTGCGCGGCATGCTGGAGGATTACGCCCGTGAGCGCGGGCTCGTCCCGGCCGGCAGCGGGGCAGGGCAGGAAGCGAAGGGCTCGGGCTCATGAGCTGCGGCGATCCGCACGAAACCGAGTGTGGCGAGGTCCTCGACCACCTCTATGAATTCCTCGACAACGAGATGCCCGAGGGCGACTGCGCCAAGTTGCGCGTCCACTTCGAGGAGTGCTCGCCCTGCCTGAAGCAGTACGGGCTGGAGCAGGCGATCAAGGCGCTGATCAAGCGTTCCTGCGGGTGCGACGACACCCCGACCGACCTGCGTAGCAAGGTGCTGGCCAGGATCGACTCGATCCGGGCCGGGCAGCGCTCGGGCGAGCAGGTGGTGGTCGCGGTGGAGGCCACCGTCGAGCTGCACGCCGAGTCGGCCCGTCCGGCGCCCAGGCCGGGCGTGGCGGCCGAGCAGGAGCCGACGGAGCGCCCCGGCGCGCCGGTCGAGGCCGGCGCCCAGGTGGAGTGACGGCCCCTCGGGCGAACGCCCGCGTGGCGAACACCGGTGCGGCGAACGTCCGTGCGGTGGTCGGCCGGGTCGGTCGGCACCGTCAGGGCGGTTCCGGCAGTTCGGGCAAGGAATACAGCGGCCCCGGGAGTGTGTGCTCCCGGGGCCGCTCCTGTTCCGCTCGCATGCGCCATCACTCGTTCGAGTGAGTTGGCGGTGCGCCAACTGCGCCGTTGCGCCATCATGCGTCCCCATGTCCGGACGGCGGCCTATTCTCCTGACGGACACTCACCGTCGGTCCGCCCGACGCGTCGAGGCAACACGGGGTCCGTACGGCGGGGAGGTCGAGATCGCTACCGACTGTGGAGGATCGACCCTGCCGCGAGGGGCGACGCGCTACCTGGTGGCCGTTCCGGTGGTGGCGCTGTGCTGCCTGGTGCCGTTGCTGCCCACCGCGCTCACCCCCCGGCTGCCGCACTGGCTCGGCGCGCCGGTGGACTGGCCCAAGGTCGGGCTGCTGGCCTTCCTGCACGGCTGCTGGGAGTCCCTCGCCCAGGGCCTGCCGACGCCCTGTCTGGTGCTGGTGCGCCGGCTGCTGCGCCGGCCGGCGCTGCCCGAGCGGACGCCCGCCCGGCCCGGGGTGAACGCCTTCTTCCCGGTGCTGTTCGCCGGGGTGCTGATGCTCGCGCCGTCCGCCTCCGCCCTGGTCGCCGCCCCGGCCGCGCTGCTCGGCGGGCCGAACGGGCGCGGCTGCCGCCCGCGCCAGCTGTTCAACGGCTCCCAGCTCGCGCTGTGCGCCTTCGCCTCCTCGGCCGTCTTCCACCTGCTGCACGGCCCGCAGCTGCTGCTCGGCTCCCGCTTCCCGGCCGCACTGCTGCCGGGATTCGCCGCCGTCGCGGTGTTCTGCCTGGTCAACGGGGTGGTGGTGGGCGTCATGCTGATGCTCAGCGAGGGCCGCCGCCCCGGGGTGCTGCTGCGCGGGGCGCACTCGGTGTGCGGGCTGCCGGTGCTGGTGCACGCGGCCGGCGGGCTGATGGTCGCGGTGCTCTGGCAGGGCCCGTACGGTGCGTTCGCGGCGCTGCTCGCGCTGCTGCCGCTGTCCATCTCGGCCTGGGTGTTCGCCCAGGGCCAGCGCGAGCGCGACGCCCACCAGGCCACCGTGCAGTCGCTGGTGCAGGCCGTGGAGATCAAGGACTCCTACACCCGGGGCCACAGCGAACGGGTCGGCCGGGCCTCGGTGCTGATCGCCACCCAGCTCGGCATGGAGGCCGAGCGGCTGCGCACCCTGCGCTTCGCCGGCATCCTGCACGACGTCGGCAAGCTCGGGGTGGCCACCGAGTTGCTGCGCAGAAACGGTCCCCTCACCGAGGAGGAGCGCCGGGCGGTGGAGATCCACCCGGTGTACGGGTACGAGCTGGTGCGCGGGATCGACTTCCTCCGCGAGGCGCACGCCGGAATCCTGCACCACCACGAGCGGATGGACGGCCGGGGCTACCCGAGCGGCCTGGCCGGCGAGCAGATCCCCGAGTTCGCCCGGATCATCTCGGTCGCCGACGCCTTCGACTCGATGACCTCCACCCGCTCCTACCGGCGCGGCCGCCCGGTCGGCGAGGCGATCACGGAGCTGGACCGCTGCTCGGGCAGCCAGTTCGACCCGGTGATGGTGCGGGCGCTGATCGACGCGCTGGCCGAGCACGACTGGCAGCCGGTGGTGCACTCGGAGGACTGCATCGAGGCGGTGCCGGACATCCCGCTCGGGGTGCCCGAGCCGGCCCGGGCGGCGCCGGGCCGGGTACCGCCCCAGGGCGAGGGCGTCCCCGCGGCCGGGCAGCCGTGAGGGCCACCGGGCGCGCGGCCCGGGGGCGGGCGGCCGGCGACGGGGCCGGCGGTGTCGACGGGGCCGGTGCCGGGCGAGGGTTCTCCGGGCGTGCGGTGTTCGGGCCGGGGGCGTTCGGCCCCCTGACCCTGCGCCGCGTGCTCCTCGGCCGTACGCCCTGCGGGCGCACCGCGCGCGCGGTGCACGCGGCGGCCGCCGCCCTGCTGGCGCTCGCGCTGGGCGCCGTCGCGGTGCGCGGGATCGCGGAGCCCGGGGTCGTACTGGCGTTCACCGCGCTGATCGCGCTCGGCGAGTGCGTCCGGATCACCCTTCCGGGGGATCGGGAACAGGCGCCCATCGGGGCGGCCGGCGCGCTGGCGTACGCCCTGCTCGGGCCGCTGCGCGGGGTGCCGACCGCGCACGGGACGCTCCAGGTGGTCGCGGTGACCGGGGCCGGTCTGCTGCTGGGCTGGCTGGCCTGCCACGTCCTGCCGCGCATCGTCCTGCCGCGCCGAGTCCCGCCGGGCGGCCCCGGCCGTCCGCACGGTCGTCCGCCCTGGGCCGACCCGGTCCGCCGCGACGGCGCCGCCCGCCGGCTGCTCGCCGTCGGCTTCGCGGCCGCCGTCTTCCAGCCGCTCTACAACGGCGGCGCGGTCGACCGCTTCTCGCCCGAGGGCCCGGCGTACGGGGTGTTCCTGACCGCCGTCGCCGCGCTGGCCGCGCTCTGCGACGCGACCCTGGCGGCGTTGCTGCGCCGCTCCGGCGGCGGGCTGCGGTTCCCGGCGGCGCTGGAGGACGAGCTGCGCTCGCTGTTCGGCATCGGCTCGGCGATCGTCGCCACCGGGATGCTGGTCAGCCTCGCGGCCGGCGAGGTCGGGCTGTGGGCGCTGCCGCTGTTCTGCACCCCGCTGCTGCTCGCCCAGGTGTCCTTCCGGCGCGCCGCCGCCGTGCGGGCCACCACCGGGCAGACCATCGCCAGCCTCGCCCGGGCCACCGAGGTGGCCGGCTACACCCCGCACGGGCACGCGCGAAGGGTCGCGGACACGGCGTGCGCGCTCGGCCGCGAGCTGGGTATGGGCACCCGCGAGCTCGCCCTGCTGGAGTACGCCGCACTGATGCACGACGTCGGCCAGCTCTCCCTGGTCGAACCGGTGCCGGACGGCGCCACCGCCCTGCTGCCCGGTGCCGAACAGCAGCGGATCGCCCGCCTCGGCAGCGAGGTGATCAGCCGCACCGGGGTGCCCCGGCAGGTCGCCGAGCAGGTCGCCCGGCTGGCCGATCCCCACCCCGGACCCGCCACCGGCGAGGGGCCGGTGCCGCTCGCGTCCCGGATCATCCGGGTCGCCAACGCCCACGACGACCTGCTCACGGCAGCCCGCGGCCGCGGCGTCGGCGAGGCCGTCGGGCGGCTGGAGGCCCTGGAGGCGCTGCGGCTGGGCCGCGGCCGGGTCTACGACGCCCGCGTGGTGGACGCCCTCGCCAGGGTGGGCGGTCAGGCCCGCCGTTGAGGGGCGGACCGGGCCCGGGCGGGACCCGCACGGCGGGGGCCGTCCGCCCTCGCCGCGGGCCCCGGGAACCGGGTCCCGACCGTCAGGGGTTGAGCGGGTGGGATCGGGCGGGCAGGCTGGGGAGGGGCGGACCCCAACCTCGGCGGTGGGGAGCGCGGGCGGGGGCGGGCGTGGTTGGATGCGGTCGTAGCGTGGAACACCGACCCGGGACACCGGGCTCCGAACGCCGTCCGAGGCGGTAGGGCACGGTGGCACGGGACTTGAGCGGACGACGACGGCAGGGACGAACGTGAGGATCTTCCACCGGGCACGGCACCGGCCGTCCGCCACCTGGCGGCAGACGACCGACCGGGCCTTCACGCTGATCGGCGACGGCCGCTACGAGGACGCCGGCGCGCTGCTGGTGATGGCCGCCGACCTGGAGCCGTGGCTCTCCGACTCCTGGTTCAACCTCGCCCTGCTGCACAAGTTCCGCCGGGACTGGGAGCAGGCCCGCTCGGCCGGCCTGCGCGCCGTCGCCCTGCTGGACCGCGAGCACGGCGCCCCGGACTGGTGGAACCTCGGCATCACCGCCACCGCGCTCCAGGACTGGCCGCTGGCCCGCCGCGCCTGGCAGGCGTACGGGCTGAAGCTGCCCGGCGGCCCCGGCGGGAAGCAGGACGGCCCGGTCAGCCTGGACCTCGGCACCACCCCGGTGAGGCTCTCCCCGGACGGCGAGTCCGAGGTGGTCTGGGGCCGCCGGCTGGACCCGGCCCGGATCGAGGTGCTGTCCATCCCGCTGCCCTCCTCCGGCCGCCGCTGGGGCGAGGTGGTGCTGCACGACGGCGCCCCGCACGGCGAGCGGGTCACCGACGGCGTCGCCTACCCGGTGTTCGACGAGATCGAGCTGTGGGCGCCCTCCCCGGTGCCGACCTACGTGGTGCTGCTCCAGGCCGCCACCGCCGGCGACCGGGACGCGCTGGAGCGGCTGGTCGCCGACGCCGGCTACGCGGCCGAGGACTGGACCTCCTCGGTGCGGCTGCTGTGCCGCGCCTGCTCGGAGAGCCGGATGGCCTCCGACGACGGCGTCGCCGCCCACCACGACCCGCACGACGACGGCGACGCCGCCCACCCCGGCCACCTCAGCCACCTCAGCCAGGGCGGCGCGGCCGGGATGTCCTGGCTGGTCGAGCGCGAGTGCGGGATCGCCGCACCGGCCCACCTGGTGCGTACCCTGCTGGACCGCTGGGTCGCGGCCGCCCCGGGAAGCCGGGCTTACCGGGACCTCGAAGAAGTGTGCTGAGTACCCTGGTGAGGTAACGCGTAGACCTATGGAAGCGGAAGACATGGCGGAGCAGGCCGAGCAGCACGAGCACGAGCACGACGTGGAGGGGACGGCGCCCGAGACGCCCGTGAAGGTGATCGGTGAGGAGCCCGACCTCAGCAAGGGCACCGCACGCCCGATCACCGTCGTCGGCAACCCGGTGCTGCACCGCGAGGTCAAGGACGTCACCGCCTTCGACGGCGAGCTGTCCGCGCTGGTCGACGACATGTTCCAGTCGATGTACGCCGCCGAGGGGGTCGGCCTCGCCGCCAACCAGATCGGCGTCGACCTCAAGGTCTTCGTCTACGACTGCCCGGACGACGAGGGCGTGCGCCACATCGGCCACGTGATCAACCCCGTGCTGGAGGAGTACCCGGCCGACCGCCGCCGCGTGCTGGACGACGGCAACGAGGGCTGCCTGTCCGTCCCCACCGCGTACGCCGAGCTGGCCCGCCCGGACTACGCCGCCGTCACCGGCGTCGACAAGGACGGCAAGCCGATCCGCGTCGAGGGCACCGGCTTCTTCGCCCGCTGCCTCCAGCACGAGACCGACCACCTCTACGGCACCCTCTACATCGACAAGCTGTCGAAGCGGGACCGCAAGGACGCCCTGCAGCAGATGGCCGAGGGCACCCCGAAGTACGCGACCGTGCCGAACGCGTAGTCGTATCGAACGCCGCTGCCCCGTACGGGAGTTCCGTGCGGGGCAGCGGCGTTCCGGTGTCCTGGTCGGCTCGCCGGGCGGCGGGTCAGGACTCGCCGTGCTGGCCGCGGGAGAAGATGGTCGGACTGCCGGGGAGTTCCGGGTTGGCGCCGAGGTGGTCGGCCAGGTCGCGCACCCCCTCGGCCAGCGAGACCGCCGGCCGGTACCCCAGGCCGTAGAGCTTGGAGATGTCGCCGACCAGCCGGTAGGTGTCGTCCTCGATCTCCGGGATCACGCTGACCTCGGGGGTCTTGCCGGTGGCCTCCCCGATCGTGTCGACGAGTTCGCGCATCGACACCTCCGTGCCGGAGCCGATGTTGAACACCTCGCCCAGGTCGGCGCGGTCGGCGATCGTCAGCAGCCCCTGGACCAGGTCGGTGACGTGCACGAAGTCGCGGGTCTTCCGGTCGATGTCGCCCACGATCTGGATGGGCTGGTGGTTGAGGTGCCAGCGCAGGAAGCGGCCGACCTCCACCATCGCCTCGTGCGGGTTCTCGCCCGGCCCGTAGACGCAGAACGGGCGGCCGACCACCACCGGGAGACCGCAGGCGCGGTGGAGTGCCAGGCAGGTGATCTCGCCGCTGAGCTTGGACGCGCCGTACGGCACGAAGGGGCGGGTCGGGTGCTCCTCGTCCATGGGGAATCTCCGGGGCGTTCCGTAGACGGACGCGGACGAGACGTAGACGACCCGACGGACGGGCGCCTTGAGGAGGGCCTCGGCGAAGATCAGCGTGCCGAGTGCGTTGATCTCGAAGTCGAGGCGCGGCTGCGTCACCGACAGCGTGCCGTTCGCGTTCGCGGCGACGTGGAAGACCAGGTCGGCGTCGTCCACGGCCTCGGCGACGGCCTCGACCTCGCGGATGTCCAGCAGGTGCAGGGTGGTCCCGGACGGCGCGGAGATGTTCGTTGCCGTCCGGGCGTTGTCGATGATCGACACCTCTTTCCCCAGGAAGAGGAGAGCGCTGGTCAGGTGCCTTCCGACGAAACCCAATCCGCCCGACACCAATACCTTGTCGTATTCTTCGAGCATATATTCGATATATCAGCCCGCGAACACCCCCGCGCTCCAGGCCTGCGGAACCGCGTCCGTCCGGGTGAAATATCGGGCGGACAGGAATGGGGCCGGTGCGGACCCACCCGTCCGCACCGGCCCTGGTCCTGGTCCTGGTCCAGGATTCCTACGGGACGAGGAGCCACTCCGGGCCGTAGGTGCGGTGGGGGTCGCTGGGGAGTGCGACGGTGTTCAACGCCTGTGCCGTGGCGCCCAGATCGGTCATGTTCCCGATCGCGTCGAACAGCCGGTCCTTCTCGCCGCCCCAGGCCTTCTGGAGATTGTCCAGCATGGTGCTGTACGTGGTGTTGAACTCGCGCAGCCGGTCGGCGGTGGCCTGGTCGGGCACGTTGTCGGGGTCGTTGGCCCAGCCGCCGGCGGGGACGCGGGCGACGGGCGCGGTGAGCGGGAGCGGGACGTCGGGACCGGTGAACTCGAACCCCCCCGTCGTGGGGTTCTTCACGAGCTTCCTGCCGACGGCGATCTCCTTGAAGGCGTAGTAGTGGGCGAGTTCGCCCGGCTCGCCGAAGAAGGGGTTGTCCGGGGAGGTGTCGGTGCCCTCGCCCTGGGTCCGGATGACGTCGAGCGCCTGCAGGACGTCGTCGATGGTGTTCATCGCGACGACGTCGTTGCCGGCGCCGTGGCCGATCGCCCCGAGCGGGAAGGTCACCTGGTTGTTCCCGGTCAGCAGGTGCGCGAATCTCGGGAACACATCGGCGATGCGCTGGTAGAAGGCGCCGATCGTGTTGCCGTCGGCGGCGAACGCCAGCGGGTTTTCGGGCTTCTCGATGTCGGAGAAGAGGGCGGCCGACTCGCGGGTCAGCCCGCTGAGGAAGACCTCCAGCCCCGGGTTGACTCCACCGGGCAGCTCGCCGGGGTACTTGGGGACGGCGAGCGGGTCGGTGAGGACGACGCGGCCGCCGATGCTGGTGAGCATGTTGCAGACCAGGCCGAAATGCGACATCTCGTCGAAGACGATCTCGCGGATCGTGCTGCGGACCGGGTTGCCGTCGTTCGGATCGGTGATCGACCAGAGCGCGGTGGCGTAGGGCGGGATGGTGGAGAGCTCCAGCATGATCGCCCGCTGGAGGGCGTCCTTGAGCTCCTGCTCGGTCCAGTCCTCCTCGGTGATGTTCATGAGCTGGACGATCGCGTCGCTCTCGTAGTCCAGGATGCCGGTCGTCGCCACGGTGTACCCCTTTCGTTCGGCTGTGCGCCGGACCGTAGTCCGGGCTCGGTCGTCCGTAGGCGTGGAATGCCGGTGCGGCCCGGGAGTTCATCCGGACGGGCGCGCGTGGACCTGCGGCCGCCCCGCCCGGCGTTCACGCCGGGCGGGCCGGGGGAGTTCAGGGCTGCCGGGTGGCGGTGATGGTGATCGGGTGGGCGGTCCAGTCGGTCATCCCGCCGACGTAGAGGGTGGTGCTCCAGGTGTCGTTGCGGGCGAGGCAGTTGGCGACGCCCCCGCCGCCGCCGGGGCCGATGCAGATCCGGATGAAGTCCCGGTGCGCCTCGCGGACGGGGAGGGCGCGGACGCGCTCCCACAGGATCGGGAGGGCGTGGGTCGAGGCTGGGGAAGTCGGTCGGGAGCAGGATGCCGGCGATCCCGGCCCGGACGGCGCTCACGCGGCGGCCGCCTCGGGGGAGATGTGGCACCAGACGAACTCGTGTACGTGGACAGCCTCCTCAGCACGCTCTACATCGAGGAGCCGGGCGAGGTCTTCAAGTACTCCAACCTGTTCCGTCGAGCGTTGGCCGAGTCTCTGCCGCGCAAGGAATCGATCGCGCTGATCAAGCGCATGGCGAAAGGAGGATGCGGCGATGAGTAGCACCCCGCAGGGTGCGGACGCTGCCGACCGCATCTGGCGAAAGTCTTCGTTCTCAGGCGCGCAAAGCAACTGTGTGGAGATCGCAGCCGGTGTCACCGATGTCGTGCCGGTGCGTGACTCGAAGGATCCGGGCGGCCCGGCGCTGCTCTTCCCGGCGGATGCCTGGGCCTCCTTCCTCGCCGGGGTCAAGTCCGGGGAGTTTTCGACCGACTGATGTCACAGGGGCGCCCCGCACGGGCTGTGGCCGTGCGGGGCACCCCTGTGACATCAGCTGAGGTTGTCGTACCAGAAGAAGACGGTCCGCAGGACGGCGCCCGGGGCGCCGGCGCCGAAGGCGAGGACCATGGCCTGGCCGACCGCGACATCCGTGGGGTCGATGCCCTGGGACCACGTCACCTCGGCATCCAGGCCCGGGACGGTGCGGCCGGGGGCGTACGACCGGAACGTGCCGCGGGCGCGGGCGATGAGCTCCCCGTTGCGCCGCAGCTCCGCCCGGCGGAGGCCGGTCGACCTCAGTTCGTAGCCGCGGTCGCCCAGAACGGCGGTGCGGGTGCGCGACTTCCGGGTGGTCGGCACGTTGTGGCCGTTGACGTTGATCGCGCCGTGGTCGCGGTCGGGAACCACCGTGACGGTGGGCACCCCCGACCCCTGCACCCGCGCCACGACGGACGGCCAGCGGTCGTAACCGACCTGTATCGGCCCGAACGGGCCGTCGATCACACGTTGTTGGAGCCTGGACATGCCTGGGCTACCCCCCTGAACAGCGGACAGCGAACAGCGGAGCCACCGTGACGGCGGCTCCGCTGTTTCGCCGGACGATATCGACCTAGAAGTCGTCGTCGAAGGCGACCGAGCCCTCGACGGCCACCTGGTACGCCGACACGCGGCGCTCGAAGAAGTTGGTCAGCTCCTGGACGTTCTGGAGCTCCATGAAGCCGAACGGGTTGGTGGACCCGTAGCGGATCGGCAGGCCGAGTCGCGCCAGGCGCTGGTCCGCCACCGCCTCCAGGTACTCCCGCATCGACGCGGTGTTCATGCCGGGCAGGCCGTCGCCGCACAGGTCCTGGGCGAACTGGAGCTCGGCCTCGACGGCCTCCTCCAGCATCTCCGTCACCTGCTTGGCCATCTCGTCGTCGAAGAGGTCGGGCTCCTCCTCGCGGACGGTGTCGACCACCGACATGGCGAAGTCCATGTGCATGGACTCGTCGCGGAACACCCAGTTGGTGCCGGTGGCCAGGCCGTGCAGCAGGCCCCGGCTGCGGAACCAGTACACGTACGCGAACGCGCCGTAGAAGAACAGACCTTCCACACACGCCGCGAAGCAGATCAGGTTCAGGAGGAACGCGCGGCGGTCCTCCTTGGTCTGCAGCGAGTCGATGTGGTCGACCGCGTTCATGTACTTGAAGCAGAACTGGGCCTTCTGGCGGATGGAGGGGATGTTCTCCACCGCGGCGAAGGCCGCGTTGCGGTCCTCCGGGTCGGGCAGGTAGGTGTCGAGCAGCGTCAGGTAGAACTGGACGTGCACGGCCTCCTCGAACAGCTGGCGCGACAGGTACAGCCGCGCCTCCGGGGAGTTGATGTGCTTGTAGAGGCTCAGCACCACGTTGTTGGAGACGATCGAGTCACCCGTGGCGAAGAACGCGACCAGCCGGCCGATCAGGTGGCGCTCGCCCTCGCTGAGCTTCGCCAGGTCGGCGACGTCGGAGTGCAGGTCCACCTCCTCGACGGTCCAGGTGTTCTTGATCGCGTCCCGGTACCGGTCGTAGAACGACGGGTAGCGCATCGGGCGCAGGGTCAGCTCGAAGCCGGGGTCGAGCAGCATCTTGCGGTCTTCGGGGGTGCTCACTGGCAGGCCTCGCAGGACTCGGGGTTCTCCAGGGAGCAGGCGATGGCGGCTTCCTGCTCCGGGGTGAGGGAGGGGGTGTTCACCGGCACGGGCGCGGGCGCCGCGGCGCGGGCGGTGCCGGACGCGGCCTGGGCGATCCGGGTGGCCGGGCGCGAACGCAGGTAGTAGGTGGTCTTCAGACCGACCTTCCACGCGTAGGCGTACATCGAGCTGAGCTTGCCGATGGTCGGCGCCGCCATGAACAGGTTCAGGGACTGGCTCTGGTCCAGGTACGGCATGCGGGCCGCGGCCAGGTCGATCAGCGCGCGCTGCGGCAGCTCCCAGGCCGTCCGGTACAGCGAACGCACCTCGGCGGGCAGCCAGTTCAGCTCCTGGACCGAACCGTTGGCGTCGCGCAGGGCGTCGCGGGTCTGCTGGTCCCAGACGCCGAGCTCCTTGAGCTCGCGCACCAGGTACGGGTTGACCTGGAGGAACTCGCCGGACAGCGTCTCGCGCTTGAACAGGTTGGACACCTGCGGCTCGATGCACTCGTACACGCCGGCGATGGAGGCGATGGTCGCGGTCGGCGCGATCGCCAGCAGCAGCGAGTTGCGCAGGCCGGTCTCGGCGATCCGGGCGCGCAGCGCCGTCCAGCGGTCGGCCCACTGCGGGGCGGCGCTCGGGAAGTGGTCGATGTGCAGCTCGCCGCGGGCGGCGCGGGTCTCGCCGTACGCCTCGTGGCGGCCCAGCTGCTCGGCCAGGTCGGCGGAGCGCTCGTACGCGGTGAGCATGATGCGCTCGGAGATCAGCGTCGACAGGGCCTTCGCCTCGGCCGAGTCGAAGTCGATCCGCAGCTTGAAGAAGACGTCCTGCAGGCCCATCACGCCCAGGCCGACCGGCCGCCAGCGGGAGTTGGACGTCCCGGCCTCGGTGGTCGGGTAGAAGTTGATGTCCACCACGCGGTCGAGGAAGGTGACGGCGGTGCGCACGGTGGCGTCCAGCCGCTCCCAGTCCATCGCGCCGAGGAGGTCGGCGGCCGAGGCGCCCGGGGCGACGTGGGCGCCCAGGTTGACCGAGCCCAGGTTGCAGACGGCGGTCTCGGAGTCGTCCGTGACCTCCAGGATCTCGGTGCACAGGTTGGAGGAGTGCACCGTGCGGCCCGGCAGCGCGGTCTGGTTGGCGGCGCGGTTGGAGGCGTCCTTGAAGGTCATCCAGCCGTTGCCGGTCTGCGCGAGGGTGCGCATCATGCGGGCGTACAGGGTCTGCGCCGGGATGGTGCGCACGGCCTTGCCGGCCAGCTCGGCCTTGCGGTAGGCCTCGTCGAACTCCTCGCCCCACAGGTCGACCAGCTCGGGCACGTCGGCCGGGGAGAACAGCGACCAGTCCTGGTCGGCGTTGACCCGGCGCATGAACTCGTCCGGGATCCAGTGCGCCAGGTTGAGGTTGTGGGTGCGGCGGGCCTCTTCGCCGGTGTTGTCGCGGAGCTCCAGGAACTCCTCGATGTCGGCGTGCCAGGTCTCCAGGTAGACGCAGGCCGCGCCCTTGCGGCGGCCGCCCTGGTTGACGGCGGCGACCGAGGAGTCGAGGGTGCGCAGGAACGGCACGATGCCGTTGGACTTGCCGTTGGTGCCGCGGATCAGGCTGCCGCGCGAGCGGATGCGCGAGTAGGACAGGCCGATGCCGCCGGCGTGCTTGGACAGGCGGGCGATCTGCGCGTAGCGGTTGTAGATCGAGTCCAGGTTGTCCAGCGGCGAGTCGAGCAGGTAGCAGCTCGACATCTGCGGGTGGCGGGTGCCGGAGTTGAAGAGCGTCGGCGAGGAGGTCAGGTACTCCAGGCGGCTCATCAGGCCGTACAGCTCGGCCACCTCGCGCACCGACTGCTCGCTGTCGCCGACCGCCAGGCCGCACGCGACGCGGAGCAGGAAGTGCTGCGGGGTCTCGATCACCTTGCGGGTGATCGGGTGGCGCAGCAGATAGCGGGACTGCACGGTGCGCAGGCCGAAGTACTCGAAGCGGTCGTCGCCCGCGGTGTCGATCAGCGCGTCCAGGGCGGCGGCGTGCTTGGCGACGAAGGCCGCGGTGGTGTCGCCGATCAGGCCCTCGGCGTGGCCGACGGCGATCGAGGCGGAGAAGGACACCGAGCCCTGGCTGTTCGCCTCGTCGACGATCTCCAGGGCGAGCAGGCGGGCGGCGAGCTTCGAGTACTGGGGGTCCTCGGCGATCATCGACGCGGCGGCGTCCACGGCCAGCCCGCGCAGCTCGGCGAAGTCCGAGCCGGCGTGGCGGCCGCGCAGCGCGGCGGCGGCGACATGGCCGGGGTCGACCTCGGTGAGGTCGGTGCTGCGATCGGTGAGCAGCCGCAGCAGGGCACCGCCGGGGTCGGAGACCGTCGGGTCGGTGAAGGCGGTACCGGTGCCCTGGGCGGGCAGGGTGGCTGAGGCGGCGATGGTCAAGGCGCTCTCTCCTGGCGGCGATCGGCGGCGGTGATCGGGGGCCACCGGGCCGATCGGGGCAGGGGAGCACGGCACGAACGCAGACGGCGTCGCGCGACGGTGACTCCCCGGCCCGCCCGCGAGGCCCGGAGGGGTACTGCTCGTGCCGGCGCGGCCTCTGCGGGAGGGCCGTGGCGCACGCTGTTCGGCAGGTCATCGGACTCGCGGTACGGCTGCTGGAGCCGCCCGCACACCGCTGCGGGGCAGTCCCGGATTCGCACCGGGTTCCCCTGCATCGACAGCAGAAGCGAGCATACATGTTGTGCCGCCTCACTGCGGCGGCACCATATGTTGTGCCTGTCGTGTCGCGGATGTGCGTGGGCCGGGCGGCGGGTCAGTGCTTGAGATAGACCTTGTACGTACTCGAATCGCCGGTCGGCGAGGTGAACTGGGCGACCAGCCGGTAGTGCCCGGCGGTGGTCAGGGCCTCGCTCAGGGCCCGGTCGGTGGCCCTCGGCGCGGTGCTGTCGAGGACGACCATCGTGAACCAGCCGTCCCGGATCGCGGCCACGCTGCCGTCGTCGCCGTGGTGCTGGACGCCGGCCCCGTCGCGGTACTCCGTGCCGGTGTGCGCGGAGACCCACTGCTCGGGCTTGGAGACGCTGCCGAGGTAGTACTCGGCGAGTCCGTCGACCTCGGTGAGATAGCGGCCCTGGGGCTGCGTGTGGGCCCGCAGGACGGCCAGCAGGCGGCCGGAGTCGGGCCCGTTCTGGTAGCGCAGTGCGGACTGCTCCAGGCCGAGGGCGAGCAGGGCGACCCAGACCAGGATGCCGAGCTGGGGATGGCGGAAGTGGGCGCCCACCAGCCGGGTCAGGCCGACCCCGGCGAGCGGGGCGGCGAGCAGCATGCCGTAGCCGAGGTGGCGGAACAGCGCGCCGGAGGTGCCCGTCCACAGGTGGGCGGCGGGGATCAGCAGGGAGGTGACGGTCAGGGTGGCCCCGAGCAGGGCGCGCAGGCCCCGGGTGGTGGGGACGGCGTCCTTCTCCGGCGCGTCGTGCTCGTTCATCTGTTCGCGGCGCGCGTAGGCGATGGTGCCGGCCACTGCGAGGGCGGTGAAGAGGCCGGCCCACCGGAGCGTGGCGAGCAGGATCGAGCCGGCCGAGCCGGGGGCGTTGCCGTGGGAGGGCGACCATCCGGCGACCTTGCCGAGGATGCCGTACGGGAGCAACAGGACGAAGGTGCCGAGGGCCGCCAGCAGCGCGCGCAGGGCGGCCGGCCCGGCCCGGTGGTACGGCCGGGCGCAGGCGAAGGCGAGGGCCACCAGGGCGGGGACGGCGAAGGCCGCGGAGTAGGCCACGGCGCAGGCCAGCGCCGTGGGCGGGGCAGCGAGCAGGGCCAGGGCCGGATGCCGTCTCGCGGTGAACACCGTGGTCCAGGCCGCGAGGGCGACCAGCAGGACGGCGAGGGACTCGGGCGCGGCGTAGAAGCCGACCACGACGGTGGACTGGAGGACGGCGTACACGGCGATGGCGCAGATGGCGACCCGCTCGTTGAACAGCCGCCGGGTCAGCGAGTACAGCAGCACGGTGGTGAGCAGCGCGAAGCCGAGGCTGAGCAGCCGGGCGCCCCAGATGCCGTTGGCGTCGGCGGCGGCGCCGGCCAGTGGCGGGTAGAGCCAGGGTGAGCCGTGCACCCGGTCGACCAGGTCGGTGGTGACGGGGGTGCCGTGCAGGAGGTGGGCCAGCTGCTGGCGCCCGGCGACCATGGCGGCGGCCTCGTCGGGGTGCGCGGCGGCCAGCAGGCGCAGCGAGAGCGCGGCCTGGACGGTCAGGACGGCGCCCAGCAGGCCGAGGGCGATCCGGCGGCGGCGGGGGCTGGCGCCCGGGTCCCAGCCGATCGCGGGGACCTGCGGGATGGTGTACGGGGCCAGCTCGACGCCGCCGGGGTTGTCGACGGGCACGGGCGTACGGCGCGTACGGGGTTCCGGGCCGTCCGGCGGGGGGACGTCCGACACCGGGTCGGCGGGGTGGTCCGGGGTGGGGGAGAGGTCGCTGTTCATCATGGGTTCCGGATGTCGAAGCCGTAGCGGGGGGCGGACACCCGCTTCTTGAAGGCGGCGAGGGTGTCCGGAACGGTCTCGACCCGCCAGTCCGCCCGCTTGATCATGTTGAACCAGATGAAGCCGACGATGTCGTCGTGCGCCTCCATCCCGGAGTACAGCTGGTCGACGAAGGCCTGTTGGTGCCTGCCTTGCTCGGCGGCGGTCTCGCTGATGAAGAAGGGCTTGTTGCAGAAGGTGCGGATCTCGGCCATGGTCGGGCCGTACAGGGCCTCGAAGGTCTTGGGGCCGTCGTTGGTGAAGTAGCCGGTCATGCCGGCCCAGTCGACGTAGGTGTCGCCGGGGTAGTACGGCGCCAGGCGGGTGTTGGGCGCGGGGACGGTGATGTTGGGGCTCCAGACCCAGATCACGTTGGTGGCGCCGGCCTGGTCGAAGATGTCGTGGACGTGGCGCCAGGCGGCCACGAAGTCCTCGGGGGTGGCGGCCTGACGGCCCCACGGGTACCAGTCGCCGTTCATCTCGTGGGCGATGCTGATGGCGATCGGCAGGTTGAGCTTGGCGACGGACTTGGCGACGCCGCGCACGTAGTCGTCGGTGTCGCCGGCCGCGATCGAGGCGAGCGAGCGGTCGTGCGGCTCCCAGGCCATGAAGGGCAGTGCCCCGGCCTCGTGGATCCGGCGCACGCCGGAGGTGTCGAAGCCGCCCTTCCAGTGGGCGTAGTACTCCAGGATGTTGGGCTGCTTGCCGATCGCGGCACTGTAGCCGGGCAGGGCGTCCATCGTGGCGGGGACGTCGGGCAGGGCGGCGCCGAGGTACTTGTGGCTCGGCTTGAGCAGCGGCGTGACGTCGTAAGGGACGCCGGTCGGCAGGGCCTTGGGCTGGACGGGCGCCGCCGGTGCGGTGCTTCCGGCGGCGCCGGGGGTCGCGGCGGGGGCGGCCTGGGCGAGGTCCTTCTGCATCGCGAAGCCGGGGTCCTCGGGGCCGCACGCGGTGACGAGCAGCAGGCCGGCGGCGGTCAGCAGCGGGAGCGCCAGCCGGCGACGGAGCCGGCCGGCCCGCCGGAGGGGGGCGGTCATGGCGATCACACTGCTTCCGTGGGGCGCGGCTGGACGAGGACCCGGCCCACGATGGTGGCGTAGAAGAGGCCGGAGGCGAGGACGAGGGCGAAGTTCAGGGGGCCCATGGTGAGCATCCGCCAGATGCTCAGCAGCACCCAGAGCAGGGCCGTTCCGCCGCCCCAGGCGATGACGCCGATCCAGAACCGGCGGGTCTTGTTCGACTTGGCGCCGCTGGAGCCGGTCGGCTGCCAGGCCATCCGGTTGCGGCGCACGATGTCCCAGATGGCGAAGACGTGCGCCCAGCCGTACATCATGCGGGCGGCCCAGGCCTCCAGCCGGTAGGGGTTGCGGTGCCAGAGCGGGAAGACGATCGTCGCGTAGATCAGGCCGGGCAGCACCAGCGCGGTGTTCTCCCAGCGGATCAGGTCGGGTCGGGCGAGCAGCAGGACGATCGGTATGAGGGGGGAGACGATGGTGAACAGCGCCGTGTGGATGTAGTAGAAGAAGCCGGACAGGTAGCAGGCCCGGGTGATCGGCCGCAGCTTGGTCTGCCAGAACTTCCTGCTGCCGAGCAGACTCATCGAGCCGGTGCACCAGCGGTACTGCTGGTTGAAGAAGCCGCCGACGTTGTCCGGGCAGACGCCGGTGGCCAGCGCGACGGGTATGTACTGGAGGTCCCAGCCCAGGCGGCGCAGGTCGAAGCCGGTGTGCACGTCCTCGGAGTGGCCGATCAGGGTGGTGCCGCCGTTCTCCTCCAGCGCCTCGCGCCGGTAGACCGCGCAACTGCCCACGCAGATGGCGCCGTCGTTGCGCTGCCGGGAGACCTGGACCGTCCGGTAGAACAACTCCTGGACGGCGCCGGCGCCGCGCTCGATCCAGTTCTGCGAGTCGAGGATGCGGAAGAACTGCGGGGACTGGACGATGCCGAGGCGCGGGTTGGCCTCCATGTAGGGGAGCATCTCGTTCAGCAGGTCCGGCCGGGGCGCGAAGTCGGCGTCCAGGATGAGGATGTAGTCGCTGTCGGAGTTGCGGAAGCCGAACTGGAGGTTGCCGGCCTTCTTGAACCAGCCGAGCTTGTCGCGGGTGCCGTAGACGAACTCGAAGTCGACGGCCATCTGCGCGAGCTGCGGGCTGTTGCTGTCGTCGAGGACGTACGGGGTGACCTCGCCCGGGTACTGGTCGCGCAGCCGGGCCACGTGGGTCCAGGTGTTGTGCAGCACCTCGATCGGCTCGCCGGCGACGGGCAGGAAGATGTCGACGGTCGGATAGCGCTCGGGCTGCCAGGACTTGACCAGGGCGCGGTGGGCGGACAGGTCGAAGGTCTCGTTGAAGCCGTGCACCCAACGGGAGATCAGGTAGTAGACGATGGTGAAGGCGAGCGGCGGTATGAAGAAGAGGAACCACGGCGTCGCGCTCAGCAGCCCGATCTCGCTGGCCACCATGCACACGAAGCTGATGAGGGAGAAGCAGGTCAGCACCCACAGGTTGGTGCGGGCGTAGAGGTACTTCTCGGTGTTGTCGGGAGGCTGGGGGAGCAGGCCCCACCGGTTGCGGGCGGCCGGGTCGCGCCGGCTCCGGCGTCGTGAGACCGGCGGCTGACCGCCTCCCGCGAGTCGCGCGCTCTCGGTGACAGTCACGTGCTCTACTCCCCCGAAGCCGTACTGAGTCTGAACCGTCCCCGCGCGGCAGCCGTTGTCGCTCGGGCACCAGGGGACGCCAGGATCGTACGGGACCGATCGCTCGGAGTTCGCTCCCCCCTCTTCCGTCGGCCATCCGGAACCGATATCGAGTTCCGATCGTGATGTGAACGGGGGTGCGGCCGGAGCGCTTGTGTACGGTTGTCCGCTCGACGGTCGAGGACGGGTCGGGGAAGAGTGATGATCATCGAGGACGGCAAGGCCGGGCGCTTGGCGCGCGGCCTGCGGGCGGTCGCCGCGTTCGGTGCGGTCGCCGCGTTGCTGGCCGGGTGCAGTGGCGAGGTCGGGGCGGTGGAGCCGCCGCCCGCCACGACGGCGGCGTCCGGGCCGGGCCTCTGCTCGACGGCTCAGGAGCCCTTCCCCAAGCTGGCGTTGGACAGCGGCACCAAGGTCCTCGAACCGAACCCGTGGAACACCGCCGGCACGGTCTGCGTGGACCCGGTCGGGGAGAGCGGGTTCACGCTGTCCCGGACCGACGACTTCGTCCCGAAGAACCCGCTCGCCCCCGGCGCCTACCCCAACGTGTCCACCGCCCCGGGCGCGAGCGGACTGCCGGTGCCGGTCAGCGCCCTCGGCGACGCCACCGCCGACTGGGACGCCAACGGCCGGGTGAGCGGCTCCTTCAACCTCTCCTTCGACCTCTGGTACGGCTCCAGCCCGGACAACTGCCTCCCGGGGGAGAGCGCCGAGGTGATGATCTGGCTGGACGCCACCGACAACGTGCGGCCCGCCGGTGACAAGGTGTCGGACGCCCTGCCGTTCGGCGACGCCAGCTACCACGTCTACCAGGCGCCGATCACCGGCCCGCACAGTGTGATCAGCTACGTCCGCGCGGCGCCGACCCACACCACCCGTGGCCTCAACCTGCGGCTGTTCACCGCCGACGCCATGGCGCGCGGGTACGTCCCCAAGGGGTCCTACCTGTGCCGGGTGCAGGCGGGCTTCGAGGTCTGGAGCGGCGGGACCGGTCTGCGCAGCAACTCCTTCGCCTTCCACAACCGGGTCGGCCTGCCGGCCGGCGAGGTCCCGGCGGGCGCTCCGGGGATCTGCCTGCGGCACGGCGGCGGCGGGATCGCCGGGACGCCGGTGACCGTCGGATCCTGCGGAGACCAGGCCGTCTCGACCGGGTGGACGGTGGGCAACGACGGTTCGCTGCGCGGCGGAGCGGCCTGTCTGGCACCGGCCGCCGACCGCTCCTCGGTGACGCTGGCCGAGTGCACCGGCGGTACGGCGCAGCGCTGGGTCACCGCCCCCGGGCAGCGGCTGAAGCACCAGGACACCGGGCTGTGCCTGGGTACCGCGGGCGGTGCGCTCGCGGACGGTACGACGGTGCTCCTGAGGCCGTGCGCGGACACCGTCTCGCAGCGCTGGAAGCTGCCGTACAACGGAGTCGCGTGAGTCGGCGTCGCGTGCGGTAGACCGCGGCCGCGCTGACGTTTCGTCCGCGCACCCCCCATGGGCGTGGCGGGGTGGATGCCCTAGCATTCGGGCCATGAGCGATCGACCGGTACCGAGTGGCGAGCCGGGCCAGACCCCCACGCCACCGCAGCAGGCACCGGCCGGGGGGTCCGCTCCGGCCACCGGTGTGCCACCGCAGTTCCCGAGCGGAGCCTTCGGCCCCGCGTCCGGCTACGGGCCGCCGTCCGCCGCGCCCGCGCAGCCCCAGCAGCCGACGCCGCATCCGGCCGCGCAGCCGGTGCCGCCGGTGCCGCAGCCGGGCGGGGGACCGGCTCCGCTGGCGCCGGGGCCGGTGCAGCCCGGCCCGGTGACGCCGCAGCCCGGTCCGGTCGTGCCGCAGGCCGGCCCGGTGACGCCGCAACAGGCACAGCCCGTCCAGCCGCAGCCCGTGCAGTCGCAGCCGCAGGCGCCGATGCCGCAGCCCGGCCAGCAGCCCTTTGCGCCGGGCGCGCAGTCGGCCCAGCCGGTGGCGCACTGGCAGCAGCAGGGCGGCTTCCAGCCGCCGGTCCCCCCGTCCGGCCTGCCGGTCGCCCAGTCCGGCACACCGGACTGGGAGGCGCTGGCCGAGCAGAACGAGCAGTCCGCCAAGCGCGGCCGCCGGCTCAAGCTGATCGGCGTGGTGACCGCCGTGGTCGTGGTGGCCGCCGCCGGTGGCGGCGGGTACTGGTACTTCCAGCACGGCAAGGAGAAGGAGCCGGTGGCCCAGGGGCCCGACAAGCCGGGCCCGACGTCCCCCGGTCCGTCGAGCCCGCCGGTGAGCGCACCGCCGGTCAAGGGCATCGACAGCCCGCCGACCGTCGGCACGCTGCCCGCCAAGAAGGGCTCTGCCGCGCTCAACCTGGGGGCCGACGCCAAGCAGGGGACGATGACCGGCTTCTCCGGGCAGGTCCTCAAACTGCCCAGCGGCCAGGACTCGTTCGCCTCGACGTCCACCTCGATCATGGACGTGAACAAGAGCTTCACCGTCTCCGTGAGGGTGCTGGTCGACGTGCCCAACGGCAACCGCAGCGCGGTCAGCCAGGGTGACGGCCAGTACTACTCGTACTCGCTGGGCCGGGCCGGCAACAACGGGCACGACCAGTGGTACTTCAAGGTCCAGGTGCCGGGCGGCGGTTCGGCGATCGCCTGGTCCAAGGGCGATGCGACGGTCAACCAGTGGGTGCTGCTGACCGGCGTGTACGACGACCCGTCGGGCCAGCTCACCCTGTACGTCAACGGCGCTCCGCAGTCCTCGGCCAAGTCCGCCGGGGTGCAGCCGAGCGGCACCAACTCCCTCCAGGTCGGCCGGCTGAGCTCCAACTCGCAGTGGGCCGACCCCTGGCACGGTGCCGTCGCGGACATCCAGGTGTGGGACCAGGTGCTGCCGGAGGCCGACATCGTCAAGATCGTCGCCGGCCCGAGCTCGCCGCCGTCCATCGCGCCGATCGCCGCCTGGCTCGGCGGCTGAGCCCGCCGGTGGCGGGTCCCGCGGTCCGGTGAGCACGACCCGCAGGACCCGCCGCAGGGCCGACCGGCCCTCGTGAACGTCCGGCCGCCGCCCCCGGGAGTGGGGGCGGCGGCCGAATCGCGCCCCGGGACGCGGGCTCCAGGGCCCGTCCGGATGCGAAGTCCCAGATGAGGAGCAGTACTGATGAGCGCGGACGGCCGCTGGATCCGGCCCGAGTCCACCCGCAAGCCCGTCCTCGGCGGGGCCAGGCCGGCCGGGGCGGCGCTCGGCGAGCGCGACCGGACGACACCCGGGGCGGCGCAGGCCTACCCGGCGGCCGACCGGCGCCGCCGCAAGCCCGGGCTGCCCAGGGTGCCGCACCCGGCCCGGCCGGCGCTGCGGGCCGACTGGCTGCCGCTGGCGGCCGTCCTGCTGGTCCAGGCGGCGCTCTCGTACCACCTGATCCTCAGCAACACCGCCTTCATCGATGAGGGCACCTACATCTACGCGGGCTACCAGGAGATCGCGCACCTGCGGCACGGCACCCCGGTGGCGACGTACGAGACCTTCTTCTCCGGCTCCCCGCTGATCTACCCGGTGGTGGTGGCCGTCGCGGACTTCCTCGGCGGGCTGAACGGTGCCCGGCTGCTGAGCCTGGCGTTCATGCTCTCCGCCACCGTCGCCGTCCACCTGGCCACCCGGCGGCTGCACGGCTCGCTCGCGGCGTTCTGCGCGGCGACGGCCTTCGTCGCGCTCGGCCCCACCCAGTTCCTCGGCGGCCTGGCCACCTACGACGCGATGGCGCTGGCGGTCCTCGCCTGGGCCGGGTACTTCGCGGTGCGGCTGACCACGGGCGGCGGCCACCCGAGCCTGATCGCCTCCGGGCTGCTGCTGGCCCTGGCCGGCGCCACCAAGTACGCCGCGCTGCTGTGGGTGCCGGTGGTGTGCGGCATCGCGGTGCTGGCCGGGCCGCGCGGGTCGCTGCGCAGCTGGGAGGCCTGGCGGCGGGGGCTGCTGGTGCTGCTGACCTTCGTGGTGGCGGTCGGCGCGGCGGCGCTGGCGGCCGGCGAGAAGTACGTCAACGGCTTCAACCACACCACGCTCAAGCGCGCCCCGGGCCACGACTCGTACTCCTACGTGGCCTCGGAGGCCGCCCGCTGGGTCGGCCCGCTGCTGGTGGTGGCGCTGGCCGGGGCGCTGGTGCAGCTGGTGCGGGCGCGGCGGCGCGGCGGTGCGGCCTGGCCCGAGTTCTGGCTGGCGCTGCTCCTGCTGCTGGCCGGACTGATGGCGCCGGTGAACCAGATCCGCATCCACACCTGGCTGTCCCTGCAGAAGCACGTCGACTTCGGCGCCTGGTTCTCCTGCATCGTGGTGGGTCTGGTCCTGGCCCGTACGGTGCTCTGGCTGAAGGGCCGTCTGCACCTGGTGGCCGGGGTGGCGGCCGCCGTCCTGGTGGTCGGCCCGCTCGCCTGGATGGGCTCGGCCCAGGGCCGGGAGATGTACGGCGAGTGGTCGAACTCGAAGGAGTTCGTGGCCGCCCTGGAGCCGTACATCGTCAAGGGCGAGGACCGGTACCTGGTCGAGAACTACAACGTCCCCGCGTACTACCTGCGCAAGCAGACCAACTGGCAGCAGTGGCACGACCTGGTGGCCGTCTTCCGCCGGGACCCGGCCACCGGTGAGATGCAGAACGGGGTGCCCGCGATCCAGGCCGGCATCCAGGCCCACGAGTGGAAGGTCGTGGTCCTGGACTTCACCCAGACCGGGGCCATCGACAAGGCGATCCAGCCCACCCTGAAGGCCGCCGGGTACCGGGTGGTCACCGTGGTGACGAGCGGGAAGCACGGCCGGTACACCGTCTACGTGGCACCCGGGTACGACAAGAGGCCGTGACGGGCGTTCAGGGCGGGCCGCCCGCTCAGAACGCCATGGTGTAGACCATCAGGTCCATGCCCGGGTACGGGGCCCAGTCGCGCTCGGGGGTGCGGAGGAAGCCGACGCGTTCGTAGATCCGGTGGGCGGTGGTCATCTCCGGGCGGGTGGAGAAGGCCATGCCGGCCAGGCCGAGTTCGCGGCTGCGGGTGACGGCGGCGCGGACCAGGGCCTCGCCGACGCCGCGGCCGCGGGAGGCGGGGGAGGTGGCGAGCATCCGGATCTCGCCCTCCTGGGGGGCGGCTATGTCCGCCCACTCGGTGCCGCCGACGGCGAAGGTCACGCAGCCGAGGACCCCGGCTCCGGCGGAGTCGACGGCGACCAGGAGTTCGGCCTCCCGGGCCCGTCGGCCGGCGTCGCGCAGCAGCTCGACGTAGCCGCTCGTGGGCTTGGTGAAGCCGTCGCCGACGAAGGCGTCGACGGTGATCCGGCCGGCGTCGGTGAGGTCCTCGGGAAGGGCCTGGCGGATGAGGAAGTCCATCGGGCCAGTGTGCCGGAGCGCTGCGCGGGGCGGTGCTCCGGGGTCGAACGGACCGGGAGGACGCGACCGGGAGGACGCGAGCAGGGGGACGCGAGCAGGGGGACGCGGGCCGGGAGGACGGCCGGCGGAGGGGCACCCGCCGGGCGCGCGGCGAGCCGGCCCGGACCCCGCGGGCGGGCCGGCGGGCCGTCAGTCCTCCCCGACCGCCAGGTGCCCGACCCCGTTCCAGCCGTCCGGCCGCAGCCGCCCGTCCTGGGCCCGCCAGAGGCTGGTGGAGCAGTTGTGCACCGGCCCGAGCGCGGTGAGCTGCTCCTCGGTGAGCCGGTCCAGCGCGTAGCGGAGCATCAGCACCGTGCAGTCGTGCGCGACCAGCAGGACGGGCCGTCCGGCCTCCTCCTCGCAGAGGTCCCGCAGCAGGCTGCGCACCCGCAGCGCGACGTCGGCCCAGGACTCGCCGCCCGGCGGGCGGTAGTACAGCTCGCCCATCTTGCGCCGCCGGGCCGCCTCCTCCGGGTGCTTGGCCTCGATCGCGGCCTTCGGCAGCATCTCCAGGACGCCGAGCTCGCGGTCGCGCAGCCGCTCGTCGTAGCGGACGGCCAGGGTGACCGGGACGGCGCCGAGCCCGGCGGCCTGGGCGAGCGCGATCCGGGCGGTCTCGGCGGTGCGCACGTACGGAGAGCACCAGACGCTGCGCGGGCGGTCCGCGCCGGGCAGGGCGGCCCACCAGTGGCCGAGCGCCTGGGCCTGCCGCCGGCCGTTCAGCGACAGCGGGATGTCGGCGTCGCGGCAGCTGATCGGGACACTGAGCGCCCCGGCGGCCTCGGCCAGCTGGAACTCGACGTTGGCGGTGGACTCCCCGTGCCGGGTGGCGATGAGCAGGGACGGCAGCCGTCCGGCCGCCGCCGGGCGGTGGGCGTCGCCGTGCTGGCCGTGGCCGCCGGGGGGCTGTCCGTGACCGGCGGGGTGCTGCGCCTGGCCGCCGGCGTGCTGGCCCTGGGTGGTGACGTGGTGGTGCTGGCTCTGGGTGGACTGGTGCTGGCCGTTGAGGGTGGTACCGAGTTCTGCCATGGCCGCGAGCTCCCCGTGGTCGATCAGGTTCCGGCCGGTTGCCGGTCCGGTCTGGTGGTGCCCGGCGTGCACGCCTGTTCATACATATGATCGCGCCGCCTTCTCCAGTGTTCACGGAGAAGGCGGCGCGATCACAGGGCGCGTACCGCGCGAATCAGTGCGCCGCTACGGGCTCCGGCGCGTTCTCCAGCTCTTCGTCACCGGCCTCGGCGCTGTAGTCGGACGGCCTGGTCTCGTCCGGGAGCACCGGCGCCTTGACCGCCCGCAGCACCAGGGTGAGGGCCACCGCGACGATCAGGTTGAGCGCGAAGGCGGTCACACCGATGTAGCCGATCTCGCCGATGCCGGGGATCTCGGCCGCGTTGCCGCCGAAGTGCTTGGTGGCCTTGCTGGAGATCCCGTACGCCTCCCAGGTGCCGTACACCATGCCGGCCGCCCAGCCGGCGAACAGCGCCCAGTGGTGGAACCAGCGGGTGAACAGGCCGCCGACGATCGCCACGAAGGTCTGCAGGATCCACAGGCCGCCCAGCAGCTGGAGGTTGATCGCGGCCTGCTTGTCCATGCCGAGCACGAAGACCAGGGCGCCGACCTTCACCAGCAGCGAGACCAGCTTGGCGACCCTGGTCTCGTCGGCGGGGGTGGCGGCGGGCTTGAGCCAGTCCTTGTAGACGTTGCGGGTGAACAGGTTG
This sequence comes from Kitasatospora sp. NPDC005856, assembly GCF_040629945.1. Lineage (NCBI taxonomy): Bacteria > Bacillati > Actinomycetota > Actinomycetes > Kitasatosporales > Streptomycetaceae > Kitasatospora > Kitasatospora sp. NPDC005856. Next base: position 85,211 of record NZ_JBEXWT010000018.1, read on the forward strand.
GCCGCCGCGATGGACATGATGGCGGCCGGCACCAGCGCGCCGATCCCGATCGCGGCGAAGGCCACGCCGGTGAACCAGTCCGGGAACATGTCCGCGAACAGCTGCGGCACCGACAGCTGGGAGTTGTAGCCCTTGACGCCCTTGCCGACGCCCGCCGCGAGGGCCATGAAGCCGAGCAGCGCGAGCAGGCCCAGCATCAGCGAGTACGCGGGCATGATCGCCATGTTGCGGCGAACGGTTTTGCGGGACTTGGAGGCCAGTACGCCGGTCACCGAGTGGGGGTACATGAACAGCGCCATCGCCGATCCGATGGCGAGCGTGGCGTACGTCCACTGCTTGTTCTCGGGGATGGTCAGCGAGCCGGCCTCGGCCTCCTTGAAGTGCTGGGCGGCCGAGTCGAAGATGTGCCCGTAGCCGCCGAGCCGGATCGGGATGTAGATCACCGCGACGATGATCACGATGTAGACCAGGGCGTCCTTGACGAAGGCGATCAGCGCCGGGGCGCGCAGGCCGGAGGAGTAGGTGTAGGCGGCCAGCACGCCGAAGGCGATGAACAGCGGCAGGTCCTTGACGAACCAGTTGGCGTTCTCCCCGCCGCCGACCCCCAGCACGTCCAACACGGCCTGGATGCCGACGAGTTGCAGGGCGATGTACGGCATGGTGGCCAGGATGCCGGTGAGCGCGACCACCAGCGACAGCGGCCGCGAGCCGTACCGGCCGCGCACGAAGTCGGCCGGGGTCACGTAGCCGTGCACCCGGGAGACCGACCAGAGCCGGGGCAGGAAGAGGAAGACCAGCGGGTAGGCGATGATCGTGTACGGCACCGCGAAGAAGCCCGCCGCGCCGGTCGCGTACACCGCCGCGGGCACGGCGACGAAGGTGTACGCGGTGTAGAGGTCGCCGCCGAGCAGGAACCAGGTCACCCAGGTTCCGAAGCTGCGCCCGCCCAGGCCCCACTCGTCCAGGTGCGCGGCGTCGTCCGCGCGGCGCCAGCGCGAGGCGAGGAAGCCCATCACGGTGACCAGGGCGAAGAACAGCACGAAGACCACGAGGGCCGGCACGTTGACGTCCTTCATCGCGCACCGCCCTTCCGGGCCGCCTTGCGGGCCTTCTCGTCCCGGGTGATCAGCAGGTAGGCGGCGACGGTGAACACGGCCGACACCGGCACCCAGAGCAGCTGGTACCAGTAGAAGAACGGCATCCCGGCCACCGCCGGGTCGCTCTTGTCGTACGAGGACACCCAGAGCATCGCGACGATCGGCACGAGCAGGGCGAGGCCGGCCAGCACTCGCTCGGGCGTCACGGCCGGGACGGGACTCCCGGCTGGCTCGGGCATGACATCTTCGAAGGTGGGGGGATCAGACGGCATCTTCGGCTCCGCTCCGGAGGGGTTCCCCGTCGGCGCCGCAGCCCGGTCGGCGACGAGCGCCGCACGGGCCCGCCGAGCAGCACCATCGGTGATCGGCAGTCAGGTCGTACGGCTGCGCAATCTAGAGCATGGGGTGATCCATGTCACCGGAATTGGCGCAACTTCCCACCTGCCGGACGTAACCGACCGATCCTCACCGCCCGGGCGACGGAAACGCGGTGCCGCGCCCGGGCGGGAGAGGCCCCACGGAAAGCGCAAGCGGAGGCGGAGACGGAAGCGCAAGCAGAAGCGCAAGCAGAAGCAGAACGCGGAACGCGGAACGCAAAAGGCACCGGCGCGCGGGTCGCGCGCGCCGGTGCCCGAAGTGCGGAGGGGGAGTGCGGCTACTCCGGACGCTTCAGTCGGGTGATGAACTTGTAGCGGTCGCCGCGGTAGATCGAGCGGACCCATTCCACCGGATCGCCCTCGGCGTCGAAGGAGTGCCGGGAGAGCTGGAGCATCGGCAGGCCGAGGTCGGAGCCGAGCAGGCCGGCCTCGCGCGGGTTGGCCAGGGTGGTCTCGATGGTCTCCTCGGCCTCGGCCACGGTGACCCCGTACACCTCGCGCAGTGCCGCGTACAGCGAGTTGTGCTTGGCCAGGTTGCGGCGCAGGGCCGGGAAGCGCTTGGCGGACAGGTGGGCGACCTCGATGGCCATCGGGTCGCCGTTGGCCAGCCGCAGGCGCTCGATCCGCAGGACCCGGCCGCCGGGCTTGATGTCGAGCAGCGGGGCGAGCCGGTCGTCGGCGGTGATGTAGCCGATCTCGATCAGCCGGGAGGTGGGCTCCAGACCCTGGGCCCGCATGTCCTCGGTGTAGGAGGTCAGCTGGAGGGCCTGGGCGACCTTGGGCTTGGCGACGAAGGTGCCCTTGCCCTGGATGCGCTCCAGCCGGCCCTCGACGACCAGCTCCTGGAGCGCCTGGCGGACGGTGGTGCGCGAGGTGTCGAACTGGGCGGCCAGTGCGCGCTCGGGCGGGACCGGGGTGCCGGCGGGCTGGGTCTCGGTGAGCTGCAGCAGGTGCCGCTTCAGTCCGTAGTACTTGGGGACGCGCGCGGTCGGGTCGGCGCCGGCCTGCGTCGGGAGGCTGTTCACCTCGGGGTCGTTGACCTGGGCGGTGGATCCCCCGTCGCTGCTCATCGGACCTGTTCTCCCGCTTCTCGCGGGGCCCTCGGAGACCCCGCCACATCGTTAACGGCTCACATCGTTGCATGTATGGCTACGGAACGAATACCTCATCACGCGATGAACGATGTGCGGTGTCGGCTTGATAACGGGTGGTCGAGATCGGTCGAACAGCCGTTGACAGGCCCATTGGTCTAGGCCAAGCTCCAGGCAGCTGGTCTACACCACTAGGCCGGTAACTATGAATCCCCCCACCCGTTCGAAGGGGTCCGCGGCACCTTTCCCCCCGCTTTGTGTGGGTCTGCCGCTGCCGCCCGACGGGGGCAACCCAGGCATCCCTCAGGAGGATGGCGTGAAGCGTCAGCTCATCGCGGCGGTCGGCGTCGCAGCAATGGTCGTCGGCCTGGCGGCTTGTGGCTCGGACGGCAAGAAGAGCGAGGGCGGCTCGTCCTCGGCGGCCAAGAACTACGACGGCAAGACCCTGACCGTGTGGCTGATGGACGGCTCCGCCCCCAAGGGCTGGGAGGACGGCGTCAAGGCCGACTTCGCCGCCGCCTACCCGGGTGCCAAGCTCGAGATCCAGACCCAGAAGTGGAACGGCATCGGCCAGAAGGTCACCGCCGCCCTCTCCGAGGGTTCGGTGGACGTCCTGGAGATCGGCAACACCCAGACCGCGGGTTACGCGGCCACCGGTGGTCTGCTCGACATCACCAAGGACAAGGCCGAGCTGGGCGGCGCCGACTGGGCCGCCAACCTGAGCGAGTCCTCGATCATCGACGGCAAGCAGTACGCCGCCCCGTGGTACTTCACCAACCGCGTGGTGACCTACAACAAGGACATCTGGACCAAGGCCGGCGTCACCACCCCGCCGAAGACCCTGGAGGAGTTCTACACCGACCTGGACAAGGTCAAGGCCGTCCCGGGCGTCAACGACGCCCTCTACATGCCCGGCCAGGAGTGGTACGTCTACTTCGGCCTGCTGACCAGCGAGGGCGGCAAGCTCGCCAAGAAGGACGGCGACAAGTGGGTCGGCGGCCTGTCGAGCCCCGAGGCCAAGAAGGCGTTCGAGACCTACAAGAAGCTGCAGAGCCACTCGACCTCCGCGCCGAAGGACAAGGACGAGGCCACCCCGCAGCAGAAGGACGTCTTCGCCAAGGGTGACATCGGCACCATCATCGGCCTCGGCTGGGAGGTCCCGAAGCCCGAGGAGCTGGCGGCCGACAAGATCGGCTACTTCCCGCTCCCCGGCGCCACCGCGGACAAGCCGTCCAGCGTCTTCCTCGGCGGCTCGAACCTGGCGATCGCCCAGCAGAGCAAGAACCCCGAGCTCGCCAAGGGCTTCCTGAAGATCGCCATGAGCGACAAGAACGAGGGCCTGGTCGCCTCCTCCGGCCTCATCCCGAACAAGGTCTCGCTCAACAGCAAGGTCACCGGCGACTTCGCCAAGGCCGCCCTGCCGGCCTCGGCCAACGGTGCGACCACCCCGAACGTTCCGACCTGGACCAACGTCGAGAACGAGCCGAACCCGATCAAGGACTTCCTGACCTCCGCGCTGAGCGGCGACTACGCCGCCGCGGCCAAGAAGGCCGACGACGAGATCGCGAAGCGTCTCAACCAGAAGCAGTAAGGCAGTCGAGCGGCGTCGCTCACCGGCTCCCGGCGGGGGGCCGGTGGGCGACGCCTTCCGTCGTGGTCGGGTTTGCAAGGAAGAGAGAACGATGGCTGCGCAGTCGGAACGGGTGCAGACACAGTCCCCGGAGCCAACGAATTCCGTGGTGGCGTCGACAGACGGGCCCACCACCCCCGGTGCCGAGCGCACCCCGAGGAGGAGCAGACCGTCGGACGGGCCGAGCGTCGCGTCCAGGTTCGCCCCCTACCTGCTGCTGCTGCCGGCCATCGCGGCGACCCTCGTCCTGCTGCTCTGGCCGTTGGTCGAGACGGCCGTGGTGTCGTTCCAGAACCTCAACAAGCGGCAGTTCATCCAGCACCTGACCGAGTGGACGGGCTTCAGCAACTACACCGACCAGCTCGGCAGCTCGGAGTTCTGGACGATCACCCTGCGCACGGTGGTCTTCACGGCGGTCAACGTCGTGCTGATCATGGTGTTCGGCACGCTGGTCGGCCTGCTGCTCAACACCCTCGGCAAGGGGATGCGGCTGCTGCTCTCGGTCGGCCTGCTGCTGGCCTGGGCGATGCCGGTGGTCGCCGCGACCACCGTCTACACCTGGCTCTTCGACCAGAACTTCGGTGTCGTCAACTGGTTCCTGGACAAGCTGGGCTGGCACTCCATGGCCCACTTCAACTGGACCAGCGGCCAGTACTCCACCTTCTTCGTGATCATCCTGCTGATCGTGTGGCAGTCGGTCCCGTTCGTGGCGTTCAACATGTACGCGGGCCTGACCACGATCCCCAAGGAGCTCTACGAGGCCGCCCGGATGGACGGCGCCGGCTCGGCCAAGATCTGGACCTCGGTGATCTACCCGATCATGAAGCCGTTCCTCCTGGCCACGACCTTCCTCGAAGTCATCTGGGTGTTCAAGGCCTTCACCCAGGTCTACCTGATCAACAAGGGCGGACCGGACGGCCTGACCCGCACCCTGCCGGTGCACGCCTTCCTCGAAGGCATCGGGTCCCAGCACTTCGGCGTCGGCTCCGCCATCGCGGTGCTCACCATCCTGATGCTGGCCGCGCTGATGGCCTACTACTTCCGCATCATTCTCAAGCAGGAGGACGAGCTGTGAGGCGCTCGCTTTTCGGACGCACCTGGCCGAACCTGATCGCGGTCGTCCTCTTCGTCTTCTTCATCTTCCCCGTCTACTGGATGTTCTCGACGGCGTTCAAGCAGAACAAGGACATCGTCAGCCGGGACCCGGTCTTCCTGCCGCTGGACGGCACGTTCGAGCACTTCGACCGGGCCGTGCACGTCCCGCACTTCTGGACGTACGTCACCAACAGCCTGATCGTCACCGTCGGCGCGGTGCTCGGCTCGCTGGTGATCGCCACCCTGGCCGCCTTCGCGATCGCCCGGATGCGCTTCCGCGGCCGCAAGGGCTTCGTCCTGGTGGTGATGGCCGCCCAGATGGCGCCGTGGGAGGTCATGGTCATCGCGGCCTACCTGATCGTCCGCGACAACGACATGCTCAACAGCCTGGTGCCGCTGACCGCCTTCTACCTGATGATGGTGCTGCCCTTCACGATCTGGACGCTGCGCGGCTTCATCGCCGCCGTGCCCAAGGAGCTGGAGGAGTCGGCCATGGTGGACGGCTGCACCCGCACCCAGGCCTTCGTGAAGGTGATCTTCCCGCTGCTCGCCCCCGGCCTGATGTCGACCTCGCTGTTCGGCTTCATCACCGCGTGGAACGAGTTCCCGTTGGTCAACATGCTGAACAAGAAGGAGATGGCGCAGACCCTTCCGCTCTGGCTCTCCTCGTTCCAGACCGCGTTCGGCACCGACTGGGGCGCGACCATGGCCGCGTCCACCCTCTTCGCCGTGCCGATCCTGATCCTGTTCATCTTCCTGCAGCGCAAGGCGGTCAGCGGAATGACCGACGGCGCCGTGAAGGGCTGAGTCAACGTGAGCATCCTCGTTCCCACCATCGCGGACAGCGACCAGCTGCACCGTGACGCCCTGACCGTCCTCCAGCCCGGCTTCGTCGGCACCGAGCCGCCGGAGTGGCTGCGCCGCCACCTCGCCGCGGGCCTCGGCTCGGTCGCGCTGTTCGACCGCAACGTGGTCGACCTCGACCAGCTGTCCGCGCTCACCGGGGCGCTGCGCGCCGAGAACCCCGACCTGCTGATCGCCATCGACGAGGAGAGCGGCGACGTCACCCGGCTGGAGGCGGGCTCCGGCTCGTCCTGGCCCGGCAACCTCGCCCTCGGCGCGATCGACGACCCGGCGCTGACCCGGGACGTCGCCCGCGAGCTGGGCCGGGCGCTGGCCGCGGCCGGCGTCAACTACAACTGGGCGCCCACCGCGGACGTCAACTCCAACCCGCGCAACCCGGTCATCGGCGTCCGCTCCTTCGGCGCCGACCCCGAGCTGTGCGCCCGGCACACCGCCGCCTGGGTCGAGGGCCTGCAGTCGGCCGGCGTGGCCGCCTGCTCCAAGCACTTCCCCGGCCACGGCGACACCGCGGTGGACTCGCACCACGGCCTGCCGGTCATCGACGTCGACCTGGACGTGCTGCGGGCCCGCGACCTGATCCCGTTCCAGGCCGCGATCGCGGCCGGCACCAAGGCCGTGATGACCGCCCACATCATGATCCCGGCGCTGGACCCGAAGCTGCCCGCCACCCTGAGCCCGACCGTGCTGCGCGACCTGCTGCGCGCGGCCCCGGCCGACGGCGGCCTCGGCTACCAGGGCCTGATCGTCAGCGACGCGATCGAGATGGGCGCCATCGCCGACACCTTCGGGATGGGCGAGGGCACCGTGCTGGCCCTGGTGGCCGGCGCGGACGCGATCTGCGTCGGCGGCGGGCTCGCCGACGAGGAGACCGTGCTGATGCTGCGCGACGCCATCGTGGCGGGCGTGCGCTCCGGCCGGCTCGCCGAGGAGCGGCTGGCGGACGCCGCCGACCGGGTCCGGGCGCTGGGCAGCTGGGGCCGGATCGCGGCCCAGGGCGAGCGGGGCGAGCCGGACCTCGCGGTCGGCCTGCGGGCCGCGCGCCGGGCGCTGCGGGTGGTCCGGGCGCCGGGCCTGGCGGTGCCGCCGGTGAGCGAGCGCCCGTACGTGGCCTCGTTCTCGGACGAGCCGAACATCGCCGTCGGCGACGCCACCCCGTGGGGTGTGGCCGGCATGCTGGCCGACCGCTTCCCCGGCACCCGCACCCGCGAGGTGTCGGCGGCCGAGGCCGCGCCGGAGCTGCTGGACGCGCTGGTCCAGGAGGTGCTGGCCGGCGCCGAGGGCCGCCGCCTGGTGCTGGTGGTCCGGGACGCGCACCGGTACGCGTGGATGGCCGCCGCGCTGGGCCGTCTGGTGGCGGCCCGCCCGGACGCCGCCGTGGTCGAGATGGGCCTGCCCCAGTCGGAGCCGGTCGGCGCCCTCCACATCGCCACCCACGGCGCCGCCCGGGTCTGCGGGCTGGCGGCCGTGGAGGTCCTCACCGGGCAGCCGGGAGCGGTCGGCTGAACCGTTCGACGAGACGTCACCGGCCCGGTCCGGTGGCGTCGGTCCACGGGCCCGTCATGCGCATGTCGCATGGCGGGCCCGTTCCGTTTCCCCGGCGTCTACCTGCGGATCCTCCGGATGACGGTGTTCCCTCAAGTGGGCCTTAAATCCACCTTAAGTCCTACTTAGGGTGATGGAACGGCGACGGCCCGCCACGCGGTACAACAGCTCTGCAACGGCCGCCCCAAGTAGGGCATTTGGTCGTTGACACCACCTATGGTCTAGGCCAGAGTCCAGTCATCCGGTTCGAGATTCAACCTCGCCGGATGTGGTATCGGCCCTCCCCGAAGCTCTTCGCCGCCCCCTGTCCGGACTCTCCGCCGCGGGCGCCAATCACGCTGCCGGCGGGCAACACGGCTCTACACCCCTCGGAGGATGGCGTGAAGAAGCGTCAGCTCATGTCGACGCTCGGGACCATGGCACTGGCGGTCGCCCTGACAGCCTGTTCCTCGACCGCGAAGCCCGCGGGCGACGGCGGTACGGGCGGCTCCGCGGACCCGAAGGCCGCCGGCGGCACCGTCACCGTCTGGCTGATGGACGACGCCCAGAAGAACTGGCCGGACCTGGTCCAGCGGGTCAACGACGAGTTCGCCGCGAAGTACCCGAACGTCAGCCTCAAGCTGGTCTACCAGGGTTGGGCCGACAAGGTGGGCAAGCTCGACAAGGCCATCGCCGACGGCAACGCCCCCGACGTCGTCGAGCTCGGCAACACCGAGACCATGAAGTACGTGCTCTCGGGTGCGCTGGCCCCGGTGGACCGCAGCACCTTCGACAACTCCGACAGCTGGATCAAGGCGCTCGCCAACACCTGCACCTACCAGGACAAGCTCTGGTGCGTGCCCTACTACGCCGGCTCCCGGGTCGCCATCTACAACTCCGCCGCCTTCCAGCAGGCCACCGGCAGCGCCGACTTCCCGAAGACCGAGGCGGAGCTGCTGGTCGCGCTGGACAAGATCGCGGACCGCAACAAGGCCGACAGGACCTACTCCCCGCTCTACCTGCCCGGCCCCTACTGGTACGCCGCGATGAGCTACGTGGCCGCGTACGGCGGCAGCATCGCCAAGTTCGACGGCTCCGGCAACTGGCACGGCACCCTGCACGACGCCAAGTCCCAGCAGGGCATCAGCCACTTCGTCGACCTGGTGCGCAAGTACAACAAGGGCGACCTGACGGTGAACGAGCAGAACCAGTACGAGTCGATGGCCCGCGGGCACGCCGCGTCCTTCTACGGCAACGGCTACGAGGCGGCCAGCGTCACCGCCCCGGTCACCGGCGATCCGAGCATCAAGGACGCCGTCAAGGTGGCCACCATGCCCGGCCCCGACGGCAAGCCGCTGCCGACCTTCATCGGCGGCTCCGACCTCGCCGTCACCGCCAAGTCCCAGCAGGTGACGCCGGCCACCGACTGGATCCGGATGTTCACCAGCACCAAGTCCGAGCAGGCGCTGGCCGACAAGGACATCCTGCCGAACAACCTGACCCAGCTGAACCCGCTGAAGAACAAGCCGACCACCGCCGCCGCGGCCAACGCCGTCCCGGACGCCTGGTTCACGCCGCTGGCGCCCGGCTGGGGCGCGGTCGAGAAGCAGAAGGTCATCCCGGACATGCTGACCGCGATCCTCAAGGGCAAGTCGGTGGACCAGGCCACCAAGGAGGCCGACGCCGCGATCGACCAGCTGATCAACAAGGCGTCCTGACACCGGCGCCCGTACGCCCCTGCCCACTCCGGGGAGGGGCGTACGGGTGCCACGCCCCGGGCCCGCTCGTACGATGGCGGCAGAACCGCAGCGAGTGTGCGGACTCGCCGCCGTGGAGGTTCCCGCCGGGCAGCCGCCCGGCGGGGTCGAACCGTCTCATCGGAGGCAGACCCAGATGTCCGACCCGCAGACCGTTCCCGTGCCCGGCCGGATCATGGCGGCGGAGATGGCCGAGCAGCCGGCCGTCCTCCGGCGCATCCTCGACGAGGGGGCCCCGAAGATCCGCGAGGTCGCCGCGCAGATCGCCGCCCGCAACCCGCGTTTCGTCCTGCTCACCGCGCGCGGCACCTCCGACAACGCCGCGCTGTACGCCAAGTACCTGATCGAGATCCTGCTCGGCAAGCCGGCCGGCCTGACCTCGATGTCCACCACCACCGCGTACGGTGCCAAGCCGGACCTCACCGACGTCCTGGTCGTCACCGTCAGCCAGTCCGGGGGCTCGCCCGACCTGGTGGCCTCCACCAAGGCCGCCCGCGAGGCCGGTGCCGTCACCCTCGCGGTGACCAACAACGCCGACTCGCCGCTGGCCGAGGTCTCCGAGTTCCACATCGACGTGCTGGCCGGCCCGGAGAAGGCGCTGCCGGCCACCAAGACCTACACCGCCGAGCTGCTGGCGCTCTACCTGCTGGTCGAGGGCCTGCGGGGCGGCGACGGCGCGGCCGCCGAGGAGCTGCCGGGCCTGGCCGCCGGGGTGCTGGCTCGCAAGGCCGAGGTGAAGGCGCTGGCCGAGCGCTACCGCTTCGCCCAGCGCCTGGTCATCACCTCGCGCGGTTACGGCTACCCGACCGCCCGCGAGGCGGCGCTCAAGCTGATGGAGACCACCTACATCCCGGCCACCCCGTTCTCCGGCGCCGACCTGCTGCACGGCCCGCTGGCCATGGTGGACAACGTCTCGCCGGTCATCGCGATCGTCCCGGACGGCAAGGGCGGCGAGGCCCTCCAGCCGGTGCTGGACCGGCTGCGCGGGCGCGGCGCGGACCTGGTGGTGGTCGGCCAGCAGGCGCAGGTGGACGCCGCCTCGGCGGGCTTCGCACTGCCGGCCGGCGTGCCCGAGGAGGTGCAGCCGATCCTGGAGATCCTGCCGCTGCAGCTGCTGGCCCACGAGGTCACCATCGCCCGCGGCCAGGACCCGGACGCCCCGCGCGCCCTGGCGAAGGTCACCGAGACCAGGTAGGCCTGCCCCGGACGCGATCCGGCCCCGGTCCACAGGCTGTGGACCGGGGCCGGATCGCTGAGCGGCCGGACGTGGTTCGGGGGGCCGAAAACACTACGGGCCACGGCGCCGACACGGGACCCTCAACCCATGCGGCACCGCAGCCCGGAGCTGTCGTCGGGCACCGGGATCGACCGAGAACTGTGCGGGGTCCTCGCTCGTCGGCGTCCGACCGAGGAGGGGCCGCGCGCGGTCAGGGCAGTTGCGCGGGGGCCTCTCCTTGGTGCTCTTTCATTGTGGACTAGACCAATCTCGGTTGTCCAGGTCTCTCGGAAAATTGGTCTAAACAACTCCGGGGAGTGGGCGGACCCTCCGCGCCCGCCCACCGGTCCGCCGCGCCCCGCCCGGACCGGCGGCGCTACCCTCGCCATGTGCCCTCGCTGAACGAACTCGTCCGCCGCCACACCACCCTCACCGGGGCCGACGTGGAATGGCTCCACAACCTGGTCTCGGAGTGGCAGCTGCTCTCCGACCTCTCCTTCGCCGACCTGGTGCTGTGGATCCCCACCTGGGACGGCATCCGCTACGTCTCGGTGGCGCAGATGCGGCCCAACACCGGGCCCACCTCCTACCAGGACGACATGGTCGGCCACCTCGTCCCGCGCGGCCGCCGCCCGCTGCTGGACGCCGCCTTCGACGAGGGCCGGATCGTGCGCGAGGGCGACCCGGAGTGGCGCGAGGAGGTCCCGGTCCGGGTCGAGTCGATCCCGGTCCGACGGGAGGGCAAGGTGCTGGGCGTGATCGCGCGCAACACCAACCTGCTGACCGTGCGCACCCCGAGCCGGCTGGAGCTCACCTACCTCCAGAGCGCCTCCGACCTGGCCCAGATGATCGCGGCCGGTTCCTTCCCCTTCCCCGGCGTCGAGCAGGCCGACATGGACGCCGCCCCCCGGGTCGGCGACGGCCTGATCCGGCTGGATGCGGACGGCATCGTCACCTACGCCAGCCCCAACGCCCTCTCCGCCTACCACCGCCTCGGCCTCACCACCGACCTGGTCGGCAGCCACCTCGGCCGGGCCACCGCCGACCTCGCCCCGCCGTCCCGCTCGGCCGTGCACGAGGCGCTGGTGAAGCTGGCGAGCGGCTGGGCACCCCGGCAGACCGAGGTGGAGGCGCAGGGGGGAGTGGTGACCCTGCGGGCGATCCCGCTCAAGCCCAAGGGCACCCTGACCGGTTCGCTGGTGCTCTGCCGGGACGTGACCGAGCTGCGCCGCCGCGACCGGGAGCTGATGACCAAGGACGCCACCATCCGGGAGATCCACCACCGGGTGAAGAACAACCTCCAGACCGTCGCGGCCCTGCTGCGGCTGCAGTCCCGCCGGATGGAGTCGGAGTCCGGCCGGGCCGCGCTCGACGAGGCGGTGCGCCGGGTCGGCTCGATCGCGATCGTGCACGAGACGCTCTCCCAGGCGCTGGACGAGCAGGTGGCCTTCGACGACATCGCCGACCGGGTGCTGGCGATGGTGATGGAACTGTCCCAGGACGGCCGGGTGGCGACCCGCCGCACCGGCAGCTTCGGCATCCTCTCCGCCGAGGTGGCCACCCCGCTGTCGATGGTGCTGACCGAACTGCTCCAGAACGCGCTGGAGCACGCGTTCGGACCGACCGCCTCCGGGAACCTGGAGGTCAGTGCCCTGCGCGGGCGGGCGCCGGCGACCGGCAAGGGCTGGTCGGACAGCTGGAACGGCGGCGCCCGGCCGGAGGAGTACCTGCTGATCACGGTGCAGGACGACGGCCGCGGCATGCCGGAGGGGTTCGACCCGAAGACGGCGGGCAACCTCGGGCTGCAGATCGTCCGGACGCTGGCCACCGGTGAACTGGGCGGCACCTTCGACATGGTGGCCGGGCCGAACGGCGGGACCAAGGTGATCCTGGAGATCCCCGTCCGCTGAGGCCCGGCCGGCCGGGATTCCGCCGGGATCCGCTGTGCGGCCGGTCGTGAAGGTGTGCGGCAGAGCGTGGAGGTGTGCGGCGGGGCGCGTGTCCGGCGGAAGCGCCGGGTGCGCGCCGCACGCGCCGGAGCGCGGAACCAGAGTGCGCGTTGCAGCGCGCACCAGAGCGCCGAGTCAGGGCTCCGAGTCGGCGCTCCGAGTCAGGGCGCCGAGTAGGAGTGCGGAAACAGAAACGAGGCCCTGTCGACCGGGGGGGGTGGGTCGACAGGGCCTCTCAACCCGTTCCGGCCGTCGGGGGGAGTCGGCCGGAGCGGGGGCTCTGGGTGGTGCGACACCTCGCCGGTGCGTTGCACACGGTGAGCGCCACAGCTCCACGATATTGCTCTAAGTGAACAGTATCAAGTGTCCGGGCGGGTCCGGTGTCGCGGGACCTGGCTGGGCAAGGTCCTTTGTGCGGAAGGCTTCACCAGGAGGTGCAGGGAAGCCTTTGATCATGTGTCGATCGGTACTGCGGTCACTGCTGGTGCTACGGCGTGTGATCGCCGGGCGATCAGGCGGTGCGGGCCCGGTTGCGGGCGGCGCGGCGCTTCATCGCACGACGCTCGTCCTCGCTCATGCCGCCCCAGACGCCGGCGTCCTGGCCGGTCTCGAGCGCCCACTGGAGGCACTGCTCCATCACCGGACAGCGGCGGCACACGGCCTTGGCTTCCTCGATCTGCAGCAGAGCAGGACCGGTGTTCCCGATCGGGAAGAACAGCTCCGGGTCCTCTTCGCGGCAGACAGCGCGGTGGCGCCAGTCCATGGTCGTCCAACTCCTCCTGCCGCGGGGGGTGGCCCGATCGGCATAATCGAATGGCTTGTGAATGTGAACGCTTTCACGAATCCCGCAACAGCAAAAGAGACCAAAGGCCCGTCGGGCCCGGGTGGTCTGTGCTGGGGGGGATTCGGCGATTCGAGGGACACCCCGCGGTCGGTGCTCCTGTGGTTCCGGAGTCGCCGTCGCTGCGATGTGTCCCGATCGCCATGTAGAGGTTCGCAAACCTCGGGCTCGGATACAACCCCCTTCGGGGAGGAATTTTGGATTCTTCGGTGTCGCCTAGCTCACAGCCAGTACTTCTATGGAGTGAAGGGGGCTTGTGCGTTCGAGAAGAAGGGGGAACCCCCCTTCCGGTCACACAATCACACGCAGTGCCCGCCGTACGCCTGTGAAACTGACGCGACTCCTGTCTCCAAGATGGTCCCCGTCGACCTGGAACGGGGCCGGTTCCTCCGAAACCAAGGTGAAGTGTCTGACGTCGTGATAGGAGACGACGTGCTTCCCGGAGGGGCCCTTCGGAGGGGCGCCGTCACTCGAAGGCGCGTACGACCGCAGGATCTGACGGACCGTTCGAGCCGTGCCGAACGCCGTCATCCGGGTGATGCCGAAGACGTCCAGGTCCGTGTCGAAGGAGGCGAGCGGCGAGGGGTAGACCGGACGGTTGCCGAGGAAGGTCCAGGGCGAGGTGTTGCTGACTATCGACAGGACCAGGCCCGGAACCCGCTCGTGGCCCGGCAGCTCCAGGGAGACCGGGCCGGAACGGCGCTGCTCACGCTGGGTGAAGTAGTGCCGCAGGGCCTGGCCGACGTACAGGGCGTGGGTGGACTTGCGCCCGGCCCGGCGCTGCTCCTCGACCCGGCCGACCACCCCGGCGTCGAAGCCGAGGCCGGCGGTGAAGGTGAACCAGCGGTCCGGCAGCCCGTCGGTCATCGCCTTGCCCAGCCCGATCGGCCGCTCCCGGCCGTGCTCCAGCGCGTCCAGCAGGGCGCCGGTGGCCTCGACCGGGTCGTTGGGCAGGCCCAGCGCGCGGGCGAACACATTGGTCGAACCGCCCGGCACCACGGCCAGTCGCGGGACCTTCTCGCCCGGGCCGTGCGCCAGCAGCCCGTTCACCACCTCGTTGACGGTGCCGTCCCCGCCCAGCGCCACCACCAGGTCGACCGCGCCGTCCTCCACCGCCCCGCGGGCCAGGTCGCGCGCGTGGCCCCGGTACTGGGTCTCGGCGACGTCCAGCTTGAGATCGCTGCGCAGGGCGTGGATCAGGACGTCCCTGGTCCGGCCACTGGTGGTGGTGGCCTTGTGGTTCACGACCAGGAGAGCGCGCATGGGGAAAGCCTACGGGTCGGTACGGACCGACCGGCGGCTACCCTGCTGGAGTGACCGCAGAAACCTCCGCACCCGCACCCTCGGCCGGCTCCGACCGCCCGGCCTCCCTGACCCTGGGCGCCGCCATCACGGCCCTGGAGGGCGCCGCGCTCGCCGTCGTCGGCCTCTCGGACATGGTGGCCGCGCTGTCCGGCCAGGCCAAGCAGCTGGCCCTGAACGAGTTCGGCGGAGCGGTCATCGTGCTGCTCGGCGTGCTGCCGGTGCTGGCCGCCCTCGCGCTGCTCAAGAAGCGCCGCTGGGGCCGCAGTCCGGCGGTGCTGACCAACTCGATCTGTCTGCCGGTCGCCTACTACATGTTCGAGAGCGGCGGCGCGATGATCGCGGTCGGCGCGCTGGTCGGCGTGCTCGGCCTGGTGGGCATCGGCTCCCTGCTGAACCCGAAGTCGACGGCGGCCCTGTACGCCCCGTCCGAGGACTAGGGGCGCGCAGGGCCGGGGGCACCGAAGAGCCGTACGGCCGCCGAGCCCGAGCTGAGCGGCCGTCAGTCCTACTCCTCCACCAGGAGCTTCTCCCGCAGCTGGGCCAAGGTCCGGGCGAGCAGCCGGGACACGTGCATCTGGGAGATCCCCACCTCGGCGGCGATCTGCGACTGGGTCATGTTCCGGAAGAACCGCAGCACCAGGATCTTCTGCTCCCGGGGCGGCAGTTGGGCCAGCAGCGGCTTGAGCGACTCGCGGTACTCGACGCCCTCCAGGGCCTCGTCGGTCGCGCCCAGGGTGTCCGCGACGGCCGGCGACTCGTCGTCGCTGTCCGGCACGTCCAGGGAGAGCGTGGAGTACGCGTTGGCGGACTCCAGGCCCTCCAGGACGTCCTCCTCGGAGATCCCCAGGTGCTCGGCCAGCTCGTGCACCGTGGGGGAGCGGCCGTGCCGCTGGGAGAGCTCGCTGGTCGCCGTGGTGAGTGACAGCCGCAGCTCCTGGAGCCGGCGCGGGACCCGCACCGCCCAGCCCTTGTCACGGAAGTGCCGCTTGATCTCCCCGACGATGGTCGGCGTCGCGTAGGTGGAGAACTCGACCCCGCGCTCGTGGTCGAAGCGGTCCACCGACTTGATCAAGCCGATGGTGGCGACCTGGGTCAGGTCGTCCAGCGGCTCGCCCCGGTTGCGGAAGCGCCGGGCCAGGTGCTCGACCAGCGGGATGTGCATCCGCACCAGCTGGTTGCGCAGTTCGACCCGCTCCGGGGAGCCCTCGGGCAGTGCGGACAGCCGGACGAACAGCGCGCGGGCGGCCTCCCGGTCCGGGGCGCCGGTGCGGTGCGTGCTCTGGACGGGCACGGCGCTGTGCGGCTCGGCCCCGTCCGCCGGGTCCGTCGCGTCCGCCGGGTCCGGCGGGGGCACGGAGGCAGGCGTCGGCTCGGACGTCGGCTCGGTGGGGTGGCTCATCCGCTGGGCGTCCTTCGGGTGCGCTTCGTCGTTGGCGGCGAGGCCGGGAACGCTCGCCTGGGTCGGTACGGCAGGTCCCGCCGTCGCGAGGCCGGTACGGTCCAGATCACTCACGGCCATTCCCCCGTTCCGTTCCGGGAGCACCGGGGCCGGCGGCCCCGGAATCGTCTCGTTGGTCGTACCGCGTGGGTGGCGGTACCGGGAGCCGTCCGTCGGACCCCGGTCGGGGGAGCGGCGGACGGCCCTTGCGCGGGTGCTGCTCGGTGCTGCTCGGGTCGTGCGGTTCGGTCCGGCGCCCGGCTAGTGGGCGGCGGAACCGCCGCGCTTCTTGTTCAGGCTGATCGACACGGTGTTGTCCTCGCCGACCGAGGAGTCCACCTCGCCGGCCAGGGCGGAGAGCACCGTCCAGGCGAAGGTGTCCCGCTCGGGGGCCTTGCCGTCGGTGGTCGGGGCGGCCACGGTGACCTTCAACGAGTCGCCGACCAGCCGGAACTCGCAGGACAGCACGGAGCCGGGCACCGCCTGCTGGAGCAGGATGGCGCAGGCCTCGTCGACCGCGATCCGCAGGTCCTCGATCTCGTCGAGCGTGAAGTCCAGCCGGGCCGCCAGCCCGGCCGTCGCCGTTCGCAGGACGGAGAGGTAGGCCCCGGCTGCGGGCAGCCGGACCTCCACGAAGTCCTGAACACCGAGATCGCCGTCGATCTGGGACACCCTTGCCTCCTGGGTGACGCGCTGTGCTTTCTTGGTACCCCGCTTGTTACCGCTTGCTACCCCCGAAGGGGGCCCGGCGTCACGGATCCGCCAACGCTCTGCCTTCCGCACCCCGGTTCGGGAGTTACTCATGGTAAGGCATTGCGACGCAGGGTGGCAGACCCTTTCCCCGGTCTCCGAACGGCCGTTCAGCGCCGGCCGGCCTCGGCCAGTGCCCCGTCGGTGAGCCGGTACACCGTCCACTCGTCCATCGGCACCGCGCCGATCGACTTGTAGAAGTCGATCGAGGGCCGGTTCCAGTCCAGGACCGACCACTCGACCCGGGAGTAGCCGCGCTCGACGGCGATCCGGGCGAGTTCCAGCAGCAGCGCCTTGCCGTGGCCGCCGCCGCGCGACTGCGGGCGGACGTACAGGTCCTCCAGGTAGATCCCGTGGGTGCCGCGCCAGGTCGAGAAGTTGCGGAACCAGACGGCGAAGCCGACCGGTTCGCCGGTGGCGTCGTCCTCGGCGATCAGCCCGAACAGGGCCGGGTTCTCACCGAACAGGGCGTCGTGCAGCTGCTCCTCGGTGGCCTTCGCCTCGTGCAGGGCCTTCTCGTAGTCCGCGAGTTCGCGGATCATGGCATGGATGACGGGAACGTCGGTGGCGACGGCGTTGCGGATCATGCCTGTGAGCCTACTGCTCGGGACCGGTCTCGTCCCAGGCCTGGACGGAGGTCTGGTCGACGATCCGGCCGTCCCGCAGGACGGCCATCGAGGACATCAGCACCCGGACGCCGTCCGGGTACCGGCAGGACTCCAGGAACGCGGCGTGGTCGCCCTGCACCACCACCTGTTCCAGCTTGTGGGTCATCTCGCGGCCGTAGACGTCGTCCAGCATGGCGCCGATCTCCTCCCGCCCGTGCATCACCAGGGGGTGGCTGGGCTGGGTCTTGCGATCGACCATGCGCAGTTCGGCGTCCTCCGCGTAGAGCGCCAGGAGGGTCTCGGCGTCGCAGCGCTCGATGCCCTCGCGCAGCGCGCGGGTGTCGAAGGCGGCGGGGGCCGCCATGGTGGTCATGATCTCGCTCCTCCGGTCGGGTTCCGTCGGCTCGTACCTTGAGCGTACGCCCGCGGCCACCGACCCCGAGGGGCGCGATCGCTGCCGGCCGGGGCCGGCCGGCGGTCCGGTCAGCGGTCCGGTCAGCGGGGCGGCACGGTGCGCAGGTACGCGGCCAGCGCGCCGACCGCGGCCGGGTTGCGCGGGCTCTCCACCAGGTCGACGTAGTCCATGACGAAGATCCGGTCGTTCCTGATCGCGGAGACGCCGGCCAGCGGCGGGAAGGACTTGAGGAACCTGCGCTTCTCCTCGGCCCCGGGCGTCGCGTAGTCGTTGATCACGATCACCTCCGGGTCGCGCTCCACCACGCCCTCCCAGCCGGCCGTGACCCAGGTGTCCGCGAGGTCGCCCATGATGTTGCTCCCGCCCGCCTTGGCGATGATCTCGTTGGCGGCGGCGAACTTCCCGGCGGTGTACGGCTTGTCCTGCCCGCTGTCGTACAGGAAGACGGACGGGCGGCGCTCGGGCGGGGGGACGGCGGCGATCCGCGCCTTGAAGTCCGCGATCAGCTTGTCGGAGCGGTCCTTGACGTCGAAGATCGCGCCGAGGTTGGCCAGGTCGGTGTAGAGCGCCTCCAGCGGGTCCATCACGCCGCGCTCGGTGCCCCTGCCGCTGCGGCAGGACTCGCTGAGCACGTACGAGTCGACACCGAGCGCCTTGAAGGCCTGGGGGGTGACGCCGGTGCCCTCGTCGAAGCCGTAGTGCCAGCCGGCGAAGACCAGGTCGGCCTTGGCGTCCAGGGCGATCTCCTTGGTGATCCGCTGCTCGGAGAGCCACTTCGTCTGCTGGTAGCCGTCCTTCCAGGCCACCTGGTCGATCTTCCCCTTGTCGTCGGGCATCACGTAGCCGGCCATCCGGTCGGCGAGGCCGAGCGAGAGCATCAGTTCGGTGATGTTGACGTCGTTGGTCACCACCCGGGCGGGCTTCTGCGCGAAGGTGAGCCGCTGGCCGCAGTTCTCCACCGTCACCGGGTAGTGGGCGGAGGAGGTGGCGCTCTCCTTCGGCGCGATCTCGGCGCCGCAGGCGGTGAGTCCGAGGACGAGCAGGGCGGCGGTGGCAACGGCCTTGGTGCGCACGGGGGTTCCTTCGCGGTCGGTCGGGGTCGGTCGGGGTCGGTCGAGGTCGTTCGAGGTCGTTCGGGGTCGTCCGGAGTCGGTCGGGGTCGGTCGGGTCAGGGGAGGCGGTCGAACAGCAGCTGGAGGGCGCCGGTCTCCGGGTGCCGCACCGGGGTGGCGCGGACGCCGAACACCTCGGCCAGCAGGGCGGGGCGGAGCACCTCGTGGGGCGGGCCGGAGGCGACGATCCGGCCGGCCCGCAGCACGTGGAGCAGGTCGCAGTGGCCGGCCGCCAGGTTGAGGTCGTGCAGCGCGGTGAGCACCGTCGGGCCGGCCTCCCGGGCGAGCGCCAGCACCTCCAACTGGTGGGCGATGTCCAGGTGGTTGGTGGGTTCGTCCAGCACCAGCAGGCGCGGCTCCTGGACCAGCGCGCGGGCGAACAGCACCCGCTGCTTCTCACCCCCGGACAGGCTGAGGAAGCCCCGTTCGGCGAGGTGCCCCGCCCCGACCTTGCGCAGTGCCTCGGCGCAGCGCTGCTCGTCCCCGTCGGACGGGGCGCCGAAGCCGCGGCGGTGCGGCAGCCGGCCCATGGCGACCACCTCGGCCACGGTGAAGTCGAACCCGGCGGAGTGCTCCTGGGTCAGCGCGGCCACCCGGCGGGCGGTGTCGCGGGCGGTGAGGGCGTGCAGGTCGTCGCCGGCCAGCCGGACCACGCCGCCGGCCGGCCTCAGCACCCGGTAGACGCAGCGCAGCAGGGTCGACTTGCCGCTGCCGTTCGGGCCGATCAGCCCGACCACCTGCCCGGCGGCGGCCGTCAGGCTCACCTCGTGGATCAGCCGGGTGCCGGCCAGTTCCACCGAGACGGCGTCGACGGCGAGGTCCTGGCCCCGCGCCGGGACCGGTCCGGTCACGTCGGTCGCGTCGGTCACCGGGTACCTCCGAAGGCCTGGCCGCGGCGGCGCATCATCAGCAGGAAGGCGGGCACGCCGAGCACCGCGGTGAACACCCCGACGGGCAGTTCGGCCGGCGCCAGCAGGGTGCGCGAGGCGATGTCCACCCAGACCAGCAGCAGCGCCCCGGCGAGCGGCGCGATCACCAGCACCCGGCGGTGCCCGGCGCCGACCAGCATCCGCGCCACGTGCGGCACCAGCAGCCCGACGAAGCCGATCGCCCCGCTGACCGCGACCACGGTGCCGGTGACGGCGGCGGTCACCACGAACAGCTCGCGGCGCAGCCGGCCCGGGTCCACGCCGAGCGAGGCGGAGGTCTCGTCGCCCATGGCGAGTGCGTCCAGCCGCCCGGCGGCGCAGGCCAGGTGGGCGAGGCCGGCCAGCACCGTGACGGCGGCGATCGGCACCGAGCCCCAGGTGGCGCCGCCGAGGCTGCCGAGCAGCCACATCATGGCGTCCCGGGCGGCCTCGCCGCGGTCGGCGGCGAAGACCATCAGGGTGGTGGCGGCGGAGAAGCCGTAGGACAGGGCGGTGCCGGTGAGCACCAGGCGCAGCGGGGTGAGCCCGTGCGCGGTGCGGGCGGCGAGGTAGACGAGCGTCATCGCGGCCAGGGCGGAGCCGAAGGCGGAGACGGAGATCGCCCACACCCCGAGCGCGGCGAAGGCGCCGAACAGCAGGACGGCGTTGGCGCCGACGGCCGCGCCGGAGGAGATGCCGAGCACGAAGGGGTCGGCCAGCGGGTTGCGCACCAGGGCCTGGACGGCGACCCCGCAGGCGGCCAGCCCGGCGCCGACCACGGCGGCCAGGACGGTGCGCGGCAGCCGGATCTCCCAGACGATCGCGTACGCGGACGCCTCGTCCGCGTCCAGCCGGCCGCCCGTCAGGCCGGCGCCCAGCAGTCGCAGTACGCGGGGCAGGCCGAGTTCGGAGGAGCCGAGGGCGACCCCGCAGACCAGAGACAGCAGCAGGGCGGCGCCGAGGCCGACGGCGAGCGGGACGGTGGGTATGCGACGAGCGGGCGGGCCGACTGCACGGTCGACGGGTGCGCGGTTCACGGGTGCGCCTTGCCTCGGGCCGAGGGTGCGCCGGGGCGGGCGCCGGCCGCGGGCGTGGCGGGGCGCCGTTCCCCTCGCAGTCCGCGGCGAGTTGTCGGGAGTTCGGCGGCCGAGGGCGATCGGGCTGGCGCGGCCGTACGGGCTGGTACGGGCCGTGCTCACCGTTGCGGGTCAGCGCCGGATTCACACCGGACTTCCCCCTCGGACGCCCTGGCAGCATAACAGCCACTCAGGGCAGGCAACCCTTACCGGGTTCGGGCGTGGCGGGTCGTGGACGCGCGACCGCCCCCGGCCGGCGGTGCGGACGGGGGCGGTCGGGTGGCGACGCGTCAGGCTCAGGCCTGCTTGGTCTCCCAGAAGATCTTGTCGACCTCGGCGATCAGGTCCAGCAGGGCCTGGCCGGTGGCCGGGTCGGTGGACGCCTTGGCGGCCGAGGCGGCCTTCAGGGTGTCGTTGATCAGCTGGTGCAGCTGCGGGTACTTCTCGAAGTGCGGGGCCTTGAAGTAGTCGCTCCACAGCACCGAGATGTGGTGCTTGACGGCCTCGGCGCGCTGCTCCTTGATGATGACGGCGCGGGCGCGGAAGTGCGGGTCCTCGTTGGCCTGGTACTTCTCCTGGGTGGCCTTGACCGACTCGGCCTCGATCCGGGCCTGCGCCGGGTCGTACACGCCGCAGGGCAGGTCACAGTGGGCGTGGGCGGTGGCACGCGGTGCAAACAGACGAGAGAACATGGGAGTCCTTCCTTAGATCGTCTTCCCGCGCCCGAGATTACCCTTCCGGCCTCCCGGTTTCGCGATCGGGCGGTGGGCCTAGGGCGAAAGACGGACCAGGAACCGGGGTAATCCGGACATCGGACCGGTGACGGTCCGTACGGCAGACTGTGGGCGGACGGATCGGGAGGAGGAGTCGTGGCGCGGAGCACGCGACCGGAGGGCGCCGGAGCCGGGGGGCGCGAGCGCCGTGGTGCGCTGCCGTTCGGGCTGGTCGACGTGGCGGGGCCGTCGATGGTCCCCACCCTGCGCGAGGGCGACCAGCTGTTGGTCCGCTACGGCGCGCCGGTCCGGCCGGGTGCGGTGGTGCTCTTCCGGCACCCCTTCCAGCAGGACCTGCTGGTGGTGAAGCGGGCCGTCGGGCGCCGGGCCACGGGTTGGTGGATGCTCTCCGACAACCGTCCGGTGGACAGCGACAGCCGCAGCTACGGCGCCGTGCCGGACGAGCTGGTGCTCGGCCGGGCGCTGCTGCGGCTGCGCCCGAGCCCGGTCTGGCTGGCGCCGGGGCGCCGGCTGGAGCGGCTGCTGCTCACCCCGCGGCTGGCCCGGGTGCCGGGCCTCTCAAGACGGCTCGGCGTCTGGGTGGAGGAGCTCTAGGGTCCGCCCGGGCCCTGCGCCCGGGGTCAGTCCCGGGCCGCCGCCTCCGCCTCCTGGCGCTTGCGGGCCCGGTAGGCGGCCACGTTGGCACGGGTCGCGCAGCGGTCCGAGCAGTAGCGGCGGGAGCGGTTGGTGGAAGTGTCCAGGTAGGCGTTGCGGCAGGGCGCGGCCTGGCAGATGCCGAGCCGGTCGGCGCCCAGCTCGGTGAGGTGGACGGCCAGGCCCATGCAGGCGACCGCGGTGAAGTGCGCGGTGGCGGTGGGGGAGTTGTCGGCCAGGTGCAGGTGCCAGCGCGGCCGCCCGGCGTCGTCCAGGTAGTCGTGGCCGGAGACCAGCGGGCTGACGGGGTACTCCATCAGCAGGCTGTTCAGCAGGTCGACACCGCGGGTCTCGTCCCCCTCGGCGGCGGCCTCGAAGACGCCGCGCAGGCGGGTCCGCACCGCCCGCAGCCGGGGCAGGTCGGATTCGTCGGCGAGCGCGGCGGCCCGCGCGGAGTCCGAGAACAGGCCGCGCACGGCCTCCACGGAGGTCAGCGCGTCGGTGCCGCGCTCGGGCTCCTCGGTGTTCACCAGCCGAACGGCGAGATCGGCGTAGGCGGCGAGCTCCACAGGGGTCCTTCCAGATTTGGTAACGGGCTGACTGCCTCCAGCCTATTACCTGGGCGGGGCAAACGTCGGCGCCCGGCAGGAGCGGCCTGCCGGGCGCCGACGGTTCGGGCTCAGAGCACCTTGGACAGGAAGGCCCTGGTGCGCTCGTGCTGCGGGTCGGTGAGCACCTCGCGGGGGTTGCCGGACTCGACCACCACACCGCCGTCCATGAACACCAGCGCGTCGCCGACCTCGCGGGCGAAGCCCATCTCGTGGGTGACGACCACCATGGTCATGCCCTCCTCGGCGAGGCCGCGCATGACATCGAGGACGTCGCCGACCAGCTCCGGGTCGAGCGCGGAGGTCGGCTCGTCGAAGAGCATCAGCTTGGGCTTCATGGCCAGCGCGCGGGCGATCGCCACGCGCTGCTGCTGGCCGCCGGAGAGCTGCGAGGGGTAGTTCTTCGCCTTGTCGGCGAGGCCGACCCGCTCCAGCAGGACCATGCCGCGCTCGCGGGCCTCGGCCTTGCTCTCGCCCTTGACCTGGACCGGCGCCTCCATGACGTTCTCGATGGCGGTCATGTGCGGGAACAGGTTGAAGCGCTGGAAGACCATGCCGATGTCGCGCCGCTTGAGGGCGACCTCGCGGTCCTTGAGCTCGTACAGCCGGTCGCCCTTCTGCCGGTAGCCGACCAGCTCGCCGTCCACCCACAGGCGGCCGCCGTTGATCTGCTCCAGGTGGTTGATGCACCGCAGGAAGGTCGACTTGCCGGAGCCGGAGGGACCGATCAGGCAGAACACCTCGCCCTGCCTGACCTCCAGGTCGATGCCCTTGAGCACCTCGACCGGGCCGTAGGACTTGTGCACGTTCTCGGCGCGGACCATGGGTTCGGCGGGGGCCGCGGCGTCGGGGGTCTTGGTCAGATCGGTCATACGTGACCACCTCCCTCGAGCCCCGGGACGACGTCGGCCGTCGCCTTCGGGGCGGGCTTCCCGGCGAACAGGCCCCGCAGCCGCTGCAGCGGGGTGGGCGGGAGGGTGCGGTTGGAACCTCGGGCGTAGTGGCGCTCGACGTAGTACTGGCCGATGGTCAGCACCGAGGTGAAGAACAGGTACCAGAGGCTGACCACGATCAGCAGCGGGATGTTCTGGTAGTTCCGGGAGTAGATCACCTGGCCGGCCCGGAAGATCTCCTCCAGGGAGATCACGGAGACCAGCGAGGTGGTCTTGAGCATCGAGATGGTCTCGTTGCCGGTCGGCGGGATGATCACCCGCATGGCCTGCGGCAGGACGATCCGGCGCATGGTCTGGAACCGGCTCATGCCGAGCGCGTGCGAGGCCTCGCTCTGGCCCTCGTCCACCGACTGGATGCCGCCGCGGACGATCTCCGCCATGTAGGCGGCCTCGTTGAGGCCGAGGCCCAGCAGCGCGGCGACGAAGGTCGGGATCAGCACGTTGGTCTGCTCGGACCAGAACTCCGGTCCCCACGGGACGCCGATCGACAGCTTGGCCCAGATCAGGCCGAGGAAGTTCCAGAACACCAGCTGCACCAGCACCGGGGTGCCGCGGAAGATCCAGATGTAGACCCAGGCGACGCCGGCCAGCAGCGGGTTCGGGGACAGCCGCATCACCGCCAGGACGATGCCGCCGACCACACCCATGAGCATGGCGAGCACGGTCAGTTCCAGCGTCACGAGCAGCCCGTGCATGATGCTGTCGTGGAACAGGTACCGACCGACGATGTCCCACTTGAAAGCGGGGTTGGTGAAGAGGGCGCTCAGCAGCATCGCCGCGAGTACGGCGATGACGACGGCGCCCGCCCAGCGTCCGGGGTGGCGGACGGGGACGGCCCTGATGGTCTCAGGCCGCCCCTTCTGCGCCGTCCCCTTGTCCAGAGAGTTCACGGTGTGGCCTCGGGGGAGAAGATGGAGCGGACGAGGGATCAGGCGGCGCCGTTGACGACCGACTTGTCGAGGGCGCCGGCCTCGACGCCCCACTTGGTGAGGATCTGCTTGTAGGTGCCGTCGTCGATCAGCGACTGGACGGCGCCCTGGATGGCCGGGGAGAGCTTGGAGCCCTTGGCCAGGGCGACACCGTAGGGGGCCACGCCGTAGGTCTCGCCGACCTTCTCCAGCTGGCCGCCGGACTGCTTGATCGCGTAGTCCACGACCTGGGAGTCGGCCATCATGGCCTGGTCGCGCCCGGAGACCACGGCGTTGGTGACGTCCGTCTGGAGGTCGAACTTGTCGCCCCCGTTCTGGACGCCCGGCTTGCCGGCCTTGGCGCAGTCCGGGTCGCGGGTGTCCTTGATCTCGTCGGCCTGGGTGGTGCCGGTCTGGACGGCGACCTTCTTGCCGCAGAGGTCCTTGGGGTCGATCTTCTCCGGGTTGCCCTTCTTCACCGCGACGGCGCTGCCGGAGTTGAAGTAGGTGACCATGTCGACGATCTGCTCGCGCTCCTTGTTGTCCGTGAAGGACGACATGCCGAGCTGGAACTTGTTCGACTGGATGCCGGGGATGATCGCGGTGAAGCCGGAGTCCTGGACCTCGGCCTTCAGCCCGAGCTTGGCGGCGATGGCGTTGGCCAGGTCGACGTCCATGCCGATGATCTTGCCGCTGTCGTCCTTGAACTCGTCCGGGGCGTACGAGGCGTCCGCACCCACCACGAGCTTGCCGGCGGACTTGACGTCGTCCGGGACGAGCGCGGCGAGCTTGGGGTCGGCCTTGACCTCGTTGACGGTGGCGGAGGCGTTGGGGGCGCCGCCGCCGTCGTTCTTGCTGCTGCTGCAACCGGTCAGCACGAGGGAGACCGAGGCGGCGACCACACCGGCTGCGAGGAGCCGGCTGCGCTGGATACGGGTGGTCATGAGGGGGATCTCCATCCTGGGGGAGAGAGGTCGGGCGGAGCGCGCCGCGGGAGCGGCGCACCGGAACGGCGAGCCGCGCGGCTCGGTACGGGTGCGTGTCGCCGTACGTCGTCGTACGTGCGGGCCGGGTCGTGCAGTGGCCGGGCGCGGGTGAGCCGCCCGGGGTTGTACGAGGTACTGCTTCCGCCACCCTCCGCCGAGGTGGACGTTGACCGGACGGCCTCGACCAGCGGCCGACTCGATCCGAGATGGGGGGAATCCTGCCATCTGATGACAGTCAGATGGCCGTCATCCAGATCAAAATCGGATAACGAGGGGTCGCACTGTCCGCTATTCGGACGTATTCCGTGGCCCTGTCACTCTGCGCATAGGTATGCGGACCGGTCCGTGCCGTTCCGGGCCCCCGCCCCGCCCGCTCAGATGCCCCCGTTGACCACCGCGTTCTGCGCCGCGCCCGCGCTCACGTTCCACTTGGCCAGGATCTTGTCGTACTCGCCGCTGCGGATCAGCTGGTCGATCGCCTTGGCCAGCACGTCGCGCAGCTGGTCGTCGTCCCTGCGCAGTGCGATCCCGTACGGGTTGGAGGTGGACTGCCCGCCGGTCACCTCGAAGCGGCCGCCGCCGTCGGTGGTCTTCGCCGCGTAGGCGGCCACCGGGAAGTCGTTCAGGCCCGCCGCGGCGGCGCCGGAGGCGACCTCGGCCAGCGCCTTGGCGTCGGTGTCCAGCTTGTGGGGGGTCAGCGGGCGGCCGGCCCGGACGCAGACGGCCGCCTGGCGGGTGATGACCTCGTCCTGGGTGGTGCCCTGCTGGAGCGCGACGGTCCTGCCGCACAGGTCGTCCAGGGTCTTGATCCCCTTGGGGTTGCCCTTCGGGACGACGATCGAGGTGCCGGCGATGAAGTAGTCCACGAAGTCCACGCCCGGGCCGGCCTGCTTGCCGTTCTCGTCCAGGGCGTCGCGGCGCCGACGGGTGTCGCTGAGCGCCGACATCGCCATGTCGTACTGCTTGGCCTGGAGGTTCGGTATCAGCTTGTCGAAGGGGGTGTCGACGAGCTCGACCCGCACGTCGAGGATCCGGCCCAGGGCGGCGGCGAGCTCCGGGTCCAGGCCGGTCGGCACGCCGTCCGGGCCGCGGAACTCCACCGGGGCGTAGTTGATGTCCATGCCCACCCGCAGCGTCCCGGCCGACCGCTGGGCCTTCGGCAGCTTGCCGCGGAGGTCCTTGACCGGGTCGTCCTGGGGGGCCTGCCCGCCGCCGCAGCCGGTCAGCAGCAGGGCTCCGGCGGTGGCCAGGGCGGCGGCTGCCGGGATCGGACGACGGGCGTGGCGGACGTGAAGCATGAGGGTGGCTCCTGGGGGAGGGACGAGCGGCCGCCACGGTGACGCGCGGGTGTACGCGAAATGGCGGACAAGCGATCCTGCCATCCCGGCCTGCCGGGCCCGGCAGCGGGTGTGTCAGAATTCGTTACCGGGTGACCCCCGAACGCTCGAACCAGACCGGCGAGCCCCGACAGGCTCGGGGTGCTCGGGAACGGAAGTCCTCACGCGGCTCCGTATCCGGGGCACCGAATCCCCTCGGCTCTGCGTTCACTCCTACGGGTGCGCGTGCGCTCATGCCGTTGCCGCTGCCGGAACCCGGTCCTCGTGACGCCGGGCCCCGTGACGCGACAGCGCGGCGATGAACCGTACGTGACGAGGACGAAAAGGCATAGGTGCGATGCCTCCGTCCGACCTACGCTCGGCCCGCAAGCACAACACGGACAACACAAGCCCCATAAAAACCCTCATCCGAGGGCGCCGCCCGACGGCAGCGCCCCGACCCTGACCCCGGGTCCGCTTCGGCGTACCCGGTTTCCGGTCTCCGGCCGGGTCGTCCCGCCCGTCGGCCGCGCGTCCTCGCCAGATCAATGACGAAGAGGTCATCGTGGCAGCGGAGATCATCAGCAGCACCCAGGACACCGACGATCCGGTCGACGCGGTTTTCGCGCTCCACCGGGGCGGCAAGATGGAGATCCGGGCGACCGTCCCGGTGCGCGACGCGGACGACCTGTCCCTCGCCTACACCCCCGGTGTCGCCCGGGTCTGCACGGCCATCGCCGAGCAGCCGGAGCTCGTCAACGACTACACCTGGAAGTCCAACACCGTCGCGGTGGTCACCGACGGCACCGCGGTGCTGGGCCTCGGCGACATCGGCCCGCAGGCCTCGTTGCCCGTGATGGAGGGCAAGGCGATCCTGTTCAAGCAGTTCGGCGGCGTGGACGCGGTGCCGATCGCGCTCGCCTGCACCGGGGTCGACGAGATCGTCGAGACCGTGGTCCGGCTGGCGCCCTCCTTCGGCGGCGTCAACCTGGAGGACATCTCCGCGCCCCGCTGCTTCGAGATCGAGCGCCGGCTCCAGGAGGCCCTGGACATCCCGGTCTTCCACGACGACCAGCACGGCACCGCGATCGTCACCACCGCCGCCCTGTGGAACGCCGCCAAGGTGACCGGCCGTGAGATCGGCTCGCTGCGGGCCGTCATCTCCGGCGCCGGCGCGGCCGGCATCGCCATCGCCAAGATGCTGGTCGCGGCCGGCATCGGCGACGTGGCCGTCTGCGACCGCAAGGGCGTGGTCCACGAGGGCCGCGGCGACCTCACCGACGTCAAGGCCGAGATCGCCGCGCGGACCAACCGCACCGGCCTCAAGGGCTCGCTGGCCGACGCGCTGGCCGGCGCCGACGTGTTCATCGGCGTCTCCGGCGGCACCGTGCCGGAGGAGGTCGTCGCGACCATGGCCGAGGGCGCGTTCGTCTTCGCGATGGCCAACCCCACCCCGGAGATCCACCCCGAGGTCGCGCACAAGTACGCCGCCGTGGTCGCCACCGGCCGCAGCGACTTCCCGAACCAGATCAACAACGTGCTGGCCTTCCCGGGCATCTTCGCGGGTGCCCTCCAGGTCCGCGCCTCCCGGATCACCGAGGGCATGAAGCTGGCCGCCGCCAAGGCACTGGCCGGCGTCGTGGCCGACGAGCTGACGCCGCAGAAGGTCATCCCCTCCCCGTTCGACGAGCGGGTCGCGCCGGCGGTCACCAAGGCCGTCGCCGAGGCCGCCCGGGCCGAGGGCGTGGCGCGGATCTGACGATCCGGCCGGAACCAGCCGAACGGCCCGGGGCCGGGACACGCGTCACACCTCCGCGTGGTTCCCGGCCCCGGCCGTCGCGGCTATCGTCCGGGGCATGTTCGCTGCCTACGCCGCACGTATCGACGCCGCCGACCCGCTGAGCGGGCTGGAGCTGGGCGACCTCCCCGAGCCGCAGGCCCGTCCCGGGTGGAGCGTGGTGACGGTCCGGGCCGCCAGCCTCAACCACCACGACCTGTGGTCGCTGCGCGGCGTCGGCCTGCCCGCCGAGAAGCTGCCGATGATCCTCGGCTGCGACGCCGCCGGCGTCGACGAGCACGGCAACGAGGTGGTCCTGCACTCGGTGATCGGTCAGAGCGGCCACGGGGTCGGCCCGGACGAGCCGCGCTCCATCCTGACCGAGCGCTACCAGGGCACCTTCGCCCAGCGGGTCGCGGTCCCCACCTGGAACCTGCTGCCCAAGCCCGCCGAGCTGAGCTTCGAGCAGGCCGCCTGCCTGCCCACCGCCTGGCTGACGGCCTACCGGATGCTGTTCACCAACGCCGGGGTCAAGCCCGGGGACACCGTCCTGGTGCAGGGCGCGGGCGGCGGCGTGGCGACCGCGCTGATCGTCCTCGGCAAGGCGGCCGGCCTGCGGGTCTGGGTCACCGGACGGGACGAGGCCAAGCGCGCCCGGGCGGTGGAGCTCGGCGCCGACGCGGCCTTCGAGAGCGGCGCCCGGCTGCCCGAGCGGGTGGACGCGGTGCTGGAGACGGTCGGCGCCGCGACCTGGTCGCACTCGGTGAAGTCGCTGCGCCCGGGCGGCACCATCGTCATCTCCGGGGCCACCTCCGGCCCCAACCCGAGCTCCGTCGAGCTGAACCGCATCTTCTTCCTGGAGCTCAAGGTGGTCGGCTCGACCATGGGCACCAAGGAGGAGCTGGCCGGGCTGCTCGCGTTCTGCGCCAACACCGGTGTCCGGCCGGTGATCGACTCGGTGCTGCCGCTGGCCGAGGCCCGGGAGGGCTTCGCCCGGCTCGCCAAGGGCGACGTCTTCGGGAAGATCGTCCTCACCCCCTGACGCGCGGCGGCCCGGCGCCTCCCCGACGGGGGCACCGGGCCGTCACCTTCCGGACCGTCGGCTCAGCCGAGCAGTCGCTTCAGCCGCTCGCCCGCGGCGCCCAGCACCGCACGGGCCTCGGCCAGCCCGTCCGCGCTGACCCCGCCGTCCCGGGCCGCGTCGCGGACCTGGTCGCGGAAGCGGTCGAGCAGCCGCTCCAGCTCGCGGGCCGGGTCCCCGGCCGGGTCCGTGCGGGTCCACGGCGGCAGGTCGGCCGGGGCGTCGGTCCCGTCCTTGTCCAGGTCGATCCGGGTCACGGTGACCCGCTCGGCGGGCTCGGCGGGCGGCTCCTCCGTGCCGTGGCCCCAGCGGGCCGCGTCGGCCAGCCCGGCCAGGCCCTTGGTCAGCTCGGAGAGGCCCTCGGCCAGCCCGGTCGGCCAGTCGCCCTTCGCGGCGTGCTCGCGCACCTGCTGCTCGACCCGGCGCTTGATCCGCAGCGCCTCCTGCTGCGCGGCGGTGCGGGAGGCCTTGGCCTGCTCGCGCAGCCGGCGGGCCTCCGCCTCGGCGGCCTTCGCCTTGGCCTTGGCGGCCTTCTCCTGCTCCCGGGCGCGCTTGGCCTGCTCCTTGGCCTGCTGCTTGAACTGGGCGAACTCCTCCTTGGCGCGCTGCCAGGACTCGTTGTCGGCCCAGGGCCCGGCCCACGGGTCGCCGCCCTCGGTGCGCTCCGGCCGGGGCGCCTGCTTCGCGGCGTTCCACAGCTCCTCGCGCAGGTCCTTGGCGCTGTCCCGGACGTCCTCGCGGATCGCCCCGGCGAGCTGGGCCACGGAGTCGTGGATCTCCAGCTCCAGCTCGTCCAACTCGCCCTGACGGGCTTCGAGTTCGGCGCGACCGGCGTCGGTCAGCCGGTACACCTTGCGGCCGCCCTCGGTGCTGTGGGCGACCAGGCCCTCCTGCTCCAGCTTGGCCAGCCGCGGGTAGACCGTCCCGGCCGAGGGGGCGTACAGGCCCTGGAACCGCTCCTCCAGCAGCCGGATGACCTCGTAGCCGTGCCGCGGGGCCTCGTCCAGCAGCTTCAGCAGGTAGAGGCGCAGCCGGCCGTGGCCGAACACAGGGGTCATCTCAGGCCTCCTTGGTGAGGTTCGGGGTGCCGGGGCCGGCCGGGAGCTCCTTGACCACCACCGGACCCTCCTCCTCCGAGTCGGGACGGCGCAGCACGGTGACCGCGCCGGAAACGGTGGTGACGTTGAGGCTGCCGCGGCCCTCGCCGAGCCGGCCGGAGATCTTCTTGGCGCCCCAGGTGCTGCTCATCTGGAGCTCCTCGAAGGTACTGGAGACGTCGCCGCTGGTGGAGCCGGCCTCGACGGTGGCGTCGGCCAGCGAGGGGATCCGGACCACGACCGCGCCGCTGACGGTGTTGACCTTGACGTCGGTCTCGCCGGCCACGTCGAGGTCCAGGGTGACGGCGCCGGTGACGGTGTTGGCCTGGATCCGGTCGGCGGTGCCGGCGATCACGGTGAGCTGCCCGGAGACGGTGTTGACCTTGAGCCGGCCGCCGACCGCCTGGGCGTCCACGTCACCGGTGACGGTGCTGGCCTCGATCCGCCCGGTCACCCCGGCGAGGGTGGTGTCGCCGTTGGCGCTCTGCACCGAGACGTGCCCGTCGACGCCGCTGACGGTGGCGTGGGCCGAGACGGTGCCGACCTTGACCTCGACCCCGGCGGGGACGGTCACGGTCACGCCCGCGATCCGCTTGCGCTTGAAGGAGCCGAAGAGGTTCTTCACCGAGCCGACCGACTTGAGCCAGTCGCCGAACTCGCCCCAGCTGTTGATGTCCTTGTAGGTGACCGTCAGGACGCCGTCCACCAGGGTCACGTGCAGGGGGTCGCCGACCAGTTCGGTGACCTCCAGGCGGGCCGGGCCCTCGGCCGCGACCACGTTCACGGTGCCGTCGATGGTCCGCACGTGCAGCGTGCGCACCGGCTCGTCGAAGGTGATCCTCTCGGTGCCCTCGACCGTCCACTGGCTCATCTCTGCCGCCTCCCGTTGCCGATCGCGATGTATCGCGTTCTCTTTTAAAGACGATATATCGCGTGCTGGCAGAGTCAAGCGTGCCGACCCCGATCCCGACCCCGATCCGTCCCCGATCCCTCCCCGAGGCCGCCCCTACGGGAGCCCCGTACCCGGACACGCGCGAGGCCCGGGAGGCGGTTGCCTCCCGGGCCTCGCGGCGGCCGTCACCGGGTCACTCGTCGTCCTCGTCGTCGAGTCGCGCCAGCCAGGTGGCCAGCCGCTCGACCGGGACCTCGAAGTCCGGGTTGAGGTCGACGAACGTGCGCAGCTGCTCGGCCAGCCACCCCAGGGTGACCTCCTCCTCGCCGCGCCGGTTCTCCAGTTCCTCGATGCCTCGGTCGGTGAAGTACACGGTTCGCTCCGGTCCGATGGGGATTGACCTGGTCAGGATAGTCCGGTCAGCTGGCGCGCCAGGTGCTGACGGTGACCTTGGCGGCCCCGGTGGTCGGGTCCGCCTGCTCGATCGCCGCGATGGCGATGTTGCGGGTGACCCGGTCGCGGACGCAGAGCAGCCGGCCCGGCGCGACCCGGTTGTACGAGAGGTCGGTGTCCGGCCGGGAGTCGATCGCGGCGGCGCACTGCTCGGCGGTGACGGACGGCTCGGTGATCACCGCGAAGTCCGACTTGTCGTCGCCGTAGCTGGTGAAGGAGTTGGCCCGGCTGCCGCCGGTGCCGCCGGCGTTGACCACGCCGAGGCCCCACTTGACGTCGTTGGAGCGGGGGACCACGGTGCCCGCGTCCAGGTCGATCCGGTAGGCGTCGGAGGAGTACTCGGCGCCGGGGATCGCCAGCGACTTCTGGTCCAGCATCGGGGAGTAGCCGGTCGGCCGGGCCGGGGCGGAGACGGTGCTCTGGCCGGGCTTCGGGGTCGAGGCCGTCACCGAACCGGTGGTGGCGGACGCGGAGGCGCTCGGGCCGGCCGACGTCCGGGTCGGGGCGGGGGCCGGCCCGCCGGTCGCGCCGGTGTTCTGCTGCGCGGAGGAGTTGGTGTCCGACTTCTTGTCGTCGCCCAGCTTCTTCATCAGCACCACGCCGCCCGCGGTGCCGCCGACCGCCATCACCAGGGCGACGGTGAGCAGCACCTTCCAGGACACCCCGCCCTTGCGCCCGGGCTCGGGCTCCGGGGCGGCCGTCACCACCGGGCCGGGCGGCGGGGTGTCGTAGGACGGGGGCTCCGGCTGGAGCCGGGCGGTCGGCGGGGCGGGCAGCACCGGTGCGGTCGGCGACTCGGTGGGCGGCTGCGGGGCGCCGTACGAGCCGACCGGCGGCGGGGTGAAGCCGGCCGGGGGCGTCGCCGGCTGCTGCGGCGGGTGCACCGCGGTGGCCGGGTGGGTCGGGGCGCCGGTCGGCGGCGGGGGAGTGGCCGGCATCGCGGGCGGCGGGGTGGCGGGCGCGGCCGGCAGCGGGGTGGGCGGCGTCTTCGGGAGGTCCGAGCGGCGGGTGATCTCGGTGTTGACCTCGCGCGGCAGCCAGTCGTCGCCGAACCGCAGCTGCCCGCCGACCTCCGGGTGGTTGCGGGCGACCCGGATGATCTCGGCGGGAGTGGGGCGGTCCTCCGGGGACTTCGCCAGGCAGCGCTGGACCAGCTCGCGCAGGTCCGCCGGGACGGCGGTGAGGTCCGCCTCCTCGTGCACCACCCGGTAGAGCACCGCGGTGTCCGGGCCGTCGCCGAACGGCGCGGTGCCGCCGGCCACGTAGGCGGCCAGCGCGCCGAGCGCGAAGACGTCGGTGGCCGGGGTGACCGGGCGGCCCTGGGCCTGCTCGGGGGACATGAAGGCGGGGGAGCCGATCCGGTAGCCGGTGCCGGTCAGCGCGGTGGCGTCGGCGGCCCGGGCGATGCCGAAGTCGATCACCCGCGGGCCGTCCCCGGCGACCAGCACGTTGGCGGGCTTGAGGTCGCGGTGGACCACCTCGACGCTGTGGATCGCCTGGAGGGCCTCGGCGATGCCGCCCATCAGCAGCAGCACGGTGCGCACCGGCAGCGCGCCGTTCTCGCGCACCACCTGCTGCAGCGACGGGCCCGGGACGTACGCGGTGACCAGCCACGGGGCGTCGCCGTCCAGGCCGCCGGAGTCGATCACCTGCGCGGTGTAGAGCCCGTGGATGCGCTGGGCGCTGCTGACCTCCTGGGCGAAGCGGCGGCGGAACTCACCGTCCTCGGCGAACTCCGGGCGCACCACCTTGAGCGCGACCGGGCGCCCGCCCGGGGTGTAGGAGAGGTAGACGCGGCCCATGCCGCCGGCGCCCAGCCGGGCGAACAGCCGGTAGCCGCCGACCTCCCGGGGGTCGTCAGGGAGGAGCGGCTGGAAAACCGGTGGGAGCTTGCCGGCGTCCCGAGGCGTGTCGGCGGTCATGTGGTGGTCCCCCTGGGAGAGCGGTGAGGTGGTACGGCCGTGGCGGCCGGGCGCGTCGACGGGCGCCGGGGCTGCCGAGCGGCGAGCCATAACCTATCGATCCGTCAGGAGTGCGCGCACCGCGGTCCCGGATTGGTTGCAGAGCTGGAACCAAACGGGCGGCGGGCACGAACGCCCGTGGCCCCGCCCTCCCGGTGGGGAGGGCGGGGCCACGGGCTTGGGAACCGCGGGGCTTCAGCGCGTCAGAGCGCGAAGACCTCCTCGACCAGTGCCTGCTGCTCGGCGGCGTGCCGCTTGGCCGAGCCGACCGCCGGGGACGAGGCGGCGGTGCGGGCGACGCGGCGCAGACGGGCGTCGCCGCCGGTGCGGCCGATGACGACCTGGAGGTGGTCCACCAGGTTCATCGCGATGAACGGCCAGGCACCCTGGTTGGCCGGCTCCTCCTGCGCCCAGACGAACTGGACGTCGTCGCCGTAGCGGGCCAGCTCCTCCTGGAGCTCGGCCACCGGCAGCGGGTAGAGCCGCTCGACCCGGACGATCGCGGTGTCGGTGACGCCGCGCTCGGTGCGGGCCGCCTCCAGGTCGTAGTAGAACTTGCCGGCGGTGATGACCACCTTGCGGACCTGCGCCGGGTCGACCTTGGAGTCGCCGATGACCGGGCGGAACGAGCCGGACAGGAACTCCTCGGTCGCACTCGCCGCGGCCTTCAGACGCAGCATCGA
Organism: Kitasatospora sp. NPDC005856; assembly: GCF_040629945.1. Classification (NCBI taxonomy): domain Bacteria; kingdom Bacillati; phylum Actinomycetota; class Actinomycetes; order Kitasatosporales; family Streptomycetaceae; genus Kitasatospora; species Kitasatospora sp. NPDC005856. The sequence goes on from NZ_JBEXWT010000018.1 coordinate 120,343, forward strand.
CTTCGGGGTGAAGACGACCAGCGGCTTGTGGTGCGGGTTGTGCGCCTGCCAGCGCAGCAGGTGGAAGTAGTTCGACGGCAGGGTCGGCATGGCGACCGTCATGTTGTTCTGCGCGCACAGCTGGAGGAAGCGCTCCGGGCGGGCGGACGAGTGGTCCGGGCCCTGGCCCTCGTAGCCGTGCGGCAGCAGCAGGGTGACGCCGGAGTGCTGGCCCCACTTCTGCTCGGCGGAGGCGATGTACTCGTCCACCACGGTCTGCGCGCCGTTGACGAAGTCGCCGAACTGCGCCTCCCACATGACCAGCGCGTTCGGGCGGGTCAGCGAGTAGCCGTACTCGAAGCCCATGGCCGCGTACTCCGACAGCAGGCTGTCGTAGACGGTGTAGCGGGCCTGGTCCTCGGTGAGGTACTGCAGCGGGGTGTAGTCCTCGCCGGTCTTGCGGTCGATCAGGACGGCGTGCCGCTGGCCGAAGGTGCCGCGGCGGCTGTCCTGGCCGGCCAGGCGGACCGGGTGGCCCTCCATGAGCAGCGAGCCGATGGCGAGGGTCTCGCCCATCGCCCAGTCGATGGTGTTGTCCTCGACCGAGGCGGCGCGGCGCTGCAGCTGCGGCATCAGGCGCGGGTGGACGGTCAGCCAGTCCGGCAGGTTGACCTGCGAGGCGGCGATCCGCTTGACCATCTCCTGGGAGATGCCGGTCCGGATGGAGACCGGGAAGTCGGCGACCGGCTTGCCGGCGGTGGTGGCGGCCGGCGCCTGGGCCGCGTCGCGGACCTCGGCGAAGACCTTCTCCAGCTGGCCCTGGAAGTCCTGGAGCGCCTGCTCCGCCTCTTCCATGGTGATGTCGCCGCGACCGATCAGGCCTTCGGTGTACAGCTTGCGCACCGAGCGCTTCTTGTCGATCAGGTCGTACATCAGCGGCTGGGTGAACGACGGGTTGTCGGCCTCGTTGTGACCGCGGCGGCGGTAGCAGATGAGGTCGATCACGACGTCCTTGTGGAACGCCTGGCGGAACTCGAAGGCGAGTCGCGCGACACGGACCACGGCCTCCGGGTCGTCGCCGTTCACGTGGAAGATCGGGGCCTCGATCATCCGCGCCACGTCGGTGGAGTACATCGAGGAGCGGCTGCTGGCCGGGGCGGCGGTGAAGCCGACCTGGTTGTTGACCACCATGTGCACGGTGCCGCCGGTGCGGTAGCCGCGCAGCTGCGACATGTTCAGGGTCTCCGCGACGACGCCCTGGCCGGCGAAGGCCGCGTCACCGTGGATCTGGATCGGCAGCACCGGGAAGGTGGTGCCGCCCTGGTCCAGGATGTCCTGCTTGGCGCGGGCGATGCCCTCGACGACCGGGTCCACGGCCTCCAGGTGGGAGGGGTTCGCGGCGAGCGAGACCTTGATGGTCTCGCCGTCCAGGCCGGTGAAGGTGCCCTCGGAGCCGAGGTGGTACTTGACGTCGCCGGAGCCGTGCATCGACTTCGGGTCGAGGTTGCCCTCGAACTCGCCGAAGATCTTGCCGTACGGCTTGCCGACGATGTTGGCCAGCACGTTCAGGCGGCCGCGGTGGGCCATGCCGATGACGGCCTCGTCCAGGCGGTGCTCGGCGGCGGCGTCGATGGTGGCGTCCAGCAGCGGGATGAGCGACTCGCCGCCCTCCAGCGAGAAGCGCTTCTGCCCGACGTACTTGGTCTGCAGGAAGGTCTCGAAGGCCTCGGCCGAGTTCAGGCGGCGGAGGATCCGCAGCTGCTCCTCGCGCTCCGGCTTGGTGTACGGCTTCTCCAGGCGCTCCTGCAGCCACTGGCGCTGCTTCGGGTCCTGGATGTGCATGTACTCCACGCCGACGGTGCGGCAGTAGGTGTTGCGCAGCAGGCCGAGGATGTCGCGGAGCTTCATCATCTTCTGGCCGCCGAAGCCGCCGACCGCGAACTCGCGCTCCAGGTCCCACAGGGTGAGGCCGTGGGTGGTGACGTCCAGGTCGGGGTGCTTGCGCTGCTTGTACTCCAGCGGGTCGGTGTCGGCCATCAGGTGGCCGCGGACCCGGTAGGAGTGGATCAGCTCCATGACGCGGGCGGTCTTGTTGACCTCGTCGTCGTGGGTGGTGGCGACGTCGGTGGCCCAGCGGACCGGCTCGTACGGGATCCGCAGCGACTCGAAGATCTCGTCGTAGAAGCCGTTCTCGCCGAGCAGCAGGCGGTGGATCTCGCGCAGGAACTCGCCGGACGCCGCGCCCTGGATGACGCGGTGGTCGTAGGTCGAGGTCAGCGTCATGATCTTGGAGACGCCCAGGCGGGCCAGGGTCTCCGGGGCGGAGCCCTGGAACTCGGCCGGGTACTCCATGGCGCCGACGCCGACGATGGTGCCCTGGTTCTGCATCAGGCGCGGCACGGAGTGCACGGTGCCGATGCCGCCGGGGTTGGTCAGCGAGACCGTGACGCCGGTGAAGTCGTCCATCGTCAGCTTGTTGGCGCGGGCCCGGCGGACGATGTCCTCGTAGGCCTGCCAGAAGCCGAAGAAGTCGAGCGTCTCGGCCTTCTTGATGGCCGCGACGACGAGCTGGCGGTCACCGTTCGGCTTGACCAGGTCGATGGCCAGGCCCAGGTTGACGTGCTCCGGCTTGACCAGGAAGGCCTTGCCGTCCTCCACCTTGTAGCTGTGGTTCATGCCCGGGGCGGCCTTGATGGCCTGGACCAGGGCGTAGCCGATCAGGTGGGTGAAGGAGACCTTGCCGCCGCGGGCGCGCTGCAGGTGGTTGTTGATGACGATGCGGTTGTCGATCAACAGCTTCGCCGGCACGGCGCGGACCGAGGTCGCGGTCGGCACCTCCAGCGAGGCGTCCATGTTGGTGGCGACGGCCTTCGCCGGACCGCGCAGCTGGACCAGCTCGGGGCCGGCGGTGGCGGCGGGCGCGGCCGGCGCCGGGGCGGCGGCCTTGGGGGCCGGGGGCGCGGCGGGCGCGGCGGCCAGCGGGGCCGGAGCGGCGGCGGGCGCGGCCGGAGCGGCGGTGGCGGCGGGCGCCGCCGGAGCAGCAACGGCGGGCGCGGGGGCAGCGGCAGGGGTCGGCGTGGGGCCGGCCTGGGTCGCGGCCTGGGTCACTGGGGTCACCTCGGTACCGGGCTTGTAGTCGGCGAAAAAGTCCCACCAGGCTCGGTCGACCGAGTTCGGGTCCTGGAGGTACTGCTGGTAGATCTCGTCGACGAGCCACTCATTGGGGCCGAAGCCAGTGGAGCTTGCCGAGCTGTTGGGGGTTTCAGGGGACTGTGGCGACACGGCGGCAACCGCCCTCTTCCGCTTCCTTTTGGGATGTTTGGACAGCGGGGATTAAGGCTACGCCCCTGACCGGTGATCGCGCAGTCCCCGGGGCCCAGGCGTCGCCCAGATCACAGTACTGACCTGCACTTTGGCTGAAAAAGTGCGTTAGAAAGCCGCATCTGAGGGGAACCGATCGGCGTCGATCACAGTACATATCCGGACCGAACCGGACAAAACTTCGGTCGAATCCTCTAACGATCTTCGTAGGGCTCTGTGTCGGATCTGTGACAAATGTCCTGACCGTCCCCCTGACGCTGTCCGGGCAGCCGGACCTCGATCCGGCAGCCGCGCGGGGACTCGGCCACCGCGATCCGTCCGCCGTGCAGGTCCACCGCCCAGCGGGCGATGGCCAGGCCCAGTCCGGTGCCGCCGTCCGAGCCCGGTCCGGCGGCGGTCGCGGTGCCGCTGCGGCCGAACCGCTCGAAGACCCGGGTGCGGTCGGCCGGCGGGATGCCGGGGCCCTCGTCCTCGACCTCCAGCAGCAGGCCGCCCTCCGCGCCCTCCGGTCTCGCCCGCACCGTCACGGTGCCGCCGGGCGGGGAGTGCTTGCAGGCGTTGTCGACCAGGTTGGCGACCACCTGGTGGAGCCGTTCCGGGTCCGCCACGCCGGTCAGGCCGGTGGGGCTGACCTCCAGGGCCAGCCGGACGTCCCCGCGCCGGGAGAAGGCGCCGCCGGCCGTCGCGCCGTCCACGGTGACCCCGCGCAGCACGCCGTCCAGGAACTCGCGCACCTCGAACGGGCGGGCGTCCAGGTCGACCACGCCGTCGTCGATCTTGGACAGGTCGAGCAGGTGGGTGACCAGCCGGCCGAGCCGCTCGGTCTGTTCCAGCGCCGCTTCCAGGGTGGCCGGATTGGGCTGGACGACGCCGTCCACCACGTTCTCCAGGACGGCGCGCAGCGCCGCGATCGGCGTGCGCAGTTCGTGCGAGACGTTGGCGACCAGCTCGCGGCGGTGCCGGTCGGCGGCCTGGAGGTCGGCGGCCATGGCGTTGAAGGCGGCCGCCAGCTCGCCGATCTCGTCGCGCGAGTTCACCTCGACCCGGCGGCTGTAGTCCCCGGAGGCCATCGCGCGGGCGGCGGCCGTCATCTCGCGCAGCGGGGCGGTGAGCCCGTGCGCGAGGAACTGCATGAAGAGCAGCGAGGCGATCATGGAGAAGACCACGATGATCCGGATCTGGGTCTCGGACCGGATCGCCACGACCACCATCCCGGTGGCCAGGAACACGGAGACGATCACGAGCAGGGCGAGTTTGCCCTTGATCGAGCGGACCGGATCGAGCGGCCGGATGTCGGCCCAGATCCGGCGGGCGGCGCGGGCGGCCAGGTTCTGCTGCCGCGTGCCGTCGGATTCCCCGTTGCGTTGCTGTGGAAAGGTCATTGTCCCCTGTGGTCCCCGCGTTGTCCCCCCGCGTGGTGGCACGGCGTCGTCCGGACACGGGCCCCCCGGTGGCCCGTCGTCCGCTCGATGCCGTCAGGAGAGCGGGGCCTCCAGCGCGTAGCCGACGCCGTGGACGGTACGGATCCAGCTGGCGCCGATCTTCCGGCGCAGTGCCTTGACGTGGCTGTCCACCGTGCGGGTGCCGGACGCGTCGGTCCAGTCCCAGACCTCGGCCAGCAGCTGCTCGCGGGTGAGCACGGCGCGCGGCTGGGCGGCCAGGCAGGCGAGCAGGTCGAACTCGGTCGGCGTCAGGTGGACGTCGCCCGAGGCCAGCCGGACCCGGCGCTGCACGTGGTCGATCTCCAGCTCGCCGAAGCGCAGGCTGCCCAGCGCGGGCGTGCGGGCGGCCTGCTGGGCGCGCTCGACGCGGCGCAGCAGCACGTTGACGCGGGCGGCCAGCTCGCGCATCGAGAACGGCTTGGTCATGTAGTCGTCCGCGCCCACGCCGAGGCCGACCAGCAGGTCCGTCTCGTCGTCGCGGGCGGTCAGCATCAGCACCGGCACCGGGCGCTGGGCCTGGATCCGGCGGCACACCTCCAGGCCGTCGAAGCCGGGCAGCATGATGTCGAGGACCACCAGGTCCGGCTGCCAGGTGTGGAAGCCGTCGACCGCGCCGGGCCCGTCGTGGGCCACGGCGACCTTGAATCCCTCGGCGCCCAGCCGGGCGGCGATCGACTCGGCGATCGTGGGCTCGTCCTCCACCACCAGGACTCTGCGCTGGCTGCTCACAGTGCCACCGGTGTTGTGGTTGTCCTGCTGCATTTCTGTCACGGTCACGCCACCGCCCCCAGGGCTGCGGGCCGGCCACCTGTGGGGATGGCGGGGCTCCGCTCGTAGTCTTGTTCCGTCGTGGACTGTGCCGGGTCCGCCGTCCCGCCGCGCGATCGGGAGCCGAGGACGGATGGTCGGCCGCCCACTTCTCCCGCGCACTTCGCAGCGTACGGACAGCGGATGCTTCCCGGCAGGTGGACCGGACGTTTCCGGCCCGTGGGCCGGCTTTCGGGCCGCCCTCGGACCCACTGCACGAGTGGGCACGGGCCGATACCTTACCCGGCGAATTTTCACTGCGTAACGGTACGTATGCAGTTCAGTTGACGCCAAGTCGCCGGTCAGAGGCCCTACTGAGCCGTTAACGAGGACAAGGTCTGGACCAATGTCGGGAATCCGGCGGTCCGCTACGGCGACGGTCTTCACGGGCTTTTCCCAGGTGCCTCCCAGAACCTCGACGTACCGTGGCCACGACAACACCCGACCGGGCGGAATCCGCGGCGCGCGCCCGTGCGTTGGGCACCTCGGTGAGGAGCCGGCGGGCGTGGCGTGGAGCGGAGGCGGCATGGCTGGACTCGGGCGGGGTGCCGACGGGCGCGGGGCCGCGGGGGCGCCGTACGGAATGCTCCGGCTCGGACTGCGCACCGGCGTCGTGGAGTGGTTGCTGGGACGGGTGCCGACGCCCCGCAGCACGCCCTTCACGCTCGGGTACCTCGCTGTCGTGGGAGCCACCACGACCTTCGCGAGACTCGCCGATCCGGAACTCGTCCAGCGGTTGCAGGAGGCCTCCAGCTCGGACGGGCACAACCTGCTCCAGCACCCTTTGCGTGCTCTTGTGCTGAGCGGATTCTGGGTGGCCGGCGAGGTGTGGATGCCCTACCTGTGGGGATTCGCCCTCACCCTCGCGCCGCTGGAGCGCAGGGTCGGCCCGGCGCGGGCGGCGGCGGTGTTCGCGGTCGGGCACGTCGCGGCCACGCTGCTCTCCCAGGGGGTGGTGATCACCGCGGTGGAGACCGGGCGGATGGCGCCCGAGGCGATGGACTACCTGGACATCGGGGTCAGCTACGGCGTGCTCGCCTGCCTGGGCGCGGTGGCCGGGCTGCTCTCCTGGCGCGGGCGGCTGCTCGCACTGGGCGGCGCCGGGCTGATGATCGCCCAGCAGATCGCCGCCGACCGGGACGTGATCACCGGGGTGGGGCACCCGGCCGCGGTGCTCGCCGGGGTCGCGCTGTGGCGCTGGCTGCGCCGGGCCGAGCGGCGCCCGCCCCGGCCGCGTCCGGTCGCCGCGACGGCCGCCGGCGGTGCGCCCGCGCGGGTGCGCGCGGCGCGTTGACGCCGTCGCCCGGCCGGGGCCGTCCGGGTCCCGGGGCCTCTTCCCAGGATTCTCCGAGGTTCGCCCGGGCCCGTTTGACGGAGCCGGGCGCGGAGCGGCCGGGCCGGATTCGCGTTCGCTCACGGCGAACAAAGGGTCGGGAACATCCGACCGCCGCCAGGCCTTAGTCAGGTCGACTCAAGTTCGCTGACTGGGGAGAGATCATGGCATCGACGTCCACTCCGCTCACCCTGCCCGTGCTGCCGCTCGACGACGAGGTCGTCCTGCCGGGCATGGTCGTCCCGCTGGACCTGAAGGACACCGAGGTGCGCGCCGCGGTGGAGGCCGCCCGGGCCGCCGCCGGCACCGGCAAGCCGCAGGTCCTGCTGGTTCCGCGGGTGGACGGCTCGTACGCGGCGGCCGGCACGCTGGCCACCGTGGAGCAGGTCGGCCGGCTGGCGGACGGAGACCCCGCGGCGCTGGTGCGCGCCGTGCGCCGGGTCAGGATCGGGGTCGGCACCACCGGCCCCGGCGCCGCCCTCTGGGTGGAGACCACGCCGTTCCGGGAGTCCTCGGTGGGCACCCCGGTGGCCGGCCGGGCCGCCGAGCTGGTCAAGGAGTACAAGGCGCTGTCCACCCAGTGGCTGCGCAGGCGCGGCGCCTGGCAGATCGTCGACCGGGTGGCGCAGATCGAGGGCGTCGGCGAGCTGGCCGACAACATCGGCTACGCGTCCTTCGCCACCGCCGAGCAGAAGCTCAAGGTGCTGCTGGAGGCGGACCAGGTCGCCCGTCTGGAGTACGCCCTCACCCTGCTGCGCGACCACCTCGCCGAGGAGGAGGTCAACGACACCATCCGCAAGGACGTCGAGGAGGGCGTGGCCAAGCAGCAGAAGGAGTTCCTGCTCCGCCGCCAGCTGGAGGCCGTCCGCAATGAGCTGGCCGAGCTCAACGGCGAGGCCGTCGACGAGGAGGGCGACTACCGCGCCCGGGTCGAGGCCGCCGACCTGCCCGGGAAGGTCCGCGAGGCCGCGCTCAAGGAGGTCGACAAGCTGGAGCGCGCCTCCGACCAGTCGCCCGAGGGCTCCTGGATCCGCACCTGGCTGGACACCGTCCTGGAGCTGCCCTGGAACGAGCGCACCGAGGACGCGTACGACATCGCCGGCGCCCGCGCGGTGCTGGACGCCGACCACGCCGGCCTGGCCGACGTGAAGGAGCGCATCGTCGAGTACCTGGCCGTCCGCAAGCGCCGGGCCGACCAGGGGCTCGGGCTGGTCGGCGGCCGTCGAGGGGGAGCGGTGCTGGCCCTGGTCGGCCCGCCCGGCGTCGGCAAGACCTCGCTCGGCGAGTCGGTGGCCCGCGCCATGGGCCGCACGTTCGTCCGGGTCGCGCTCGGCGGCGTGCGGGACGAAGCCGAGATCCGCGGCCACCGGCGCACCTACGTCGGCGCGCTGCCCGGCCGGCTGGTGCGGGCGATCAAGGAGGCCGGCTCGATGAACCCGGTCGTCCTGCTGGACGAGATCGACAAGGTCGGCTCCGACTACCGGGGCGACCCGGCCGCCGCCCTGCTGGAGGTGCTGGACCCGGCGCAGAACCACACCTTCCGGGACCACTACCTGGAGGTCGAGCTCGACCTCTCCGACGTCGTCTTCCTCGCCACCGCCAACGTGCTGGAGGCCATCCCCGAGCCGCTGCTCGACCGGATGGAGCTGGTCCGGCTGGACGGCTACACCGAGGACGAGAAGGTCGTCATCGCCCGCGACCACCTGCTCCCGCGCCAGCTGGAGCGGGCCGGCCTCGGCGGCGAGCAGGTCACCGTGGACGAGTCGGCGCTGCGCAGCCTCGCCGGCGAGTACACCCGCGAGGCGGGCGTGCGCAATCTGGAGCGCTCGATCGCCCGAGTGCTGCGCAAGGTCGCCGCACAGGCCGAGCTGGGCGAGCGCGAACTGCCCGCCGCCGTCGGTGCGGAGCACCTGCGCGCCCTGATCGGCCGGCCGCACCACGTGCCGGAGTCCGCCCAGGAGCCGGCCGAGCGCCGCACCGCCGTCCCCGGCGTGGCCACCGGTCTCGCGGTGACGGGCGCCGGCGGCGACGTCCTCTACATCGAGGCCTCGCTGGCCGACGCCGAGACCGGCGGCACCGGGCTGACCCTCACGGGCCAGCTGGGCGACGTGATGAAGGAGTCCGCGCACATCGCGCTCTCCTACCTGCGCTCGCGCGGCGCCGAGCTGGAACTGCCGGTCACCTCGCTGCGGGACCGCGGCGTGCACCTGCACATCCCGGCCGGGGCCATCCCCAAGGACGGGCCGAGCGCCGGCATCACCATGACCACGGCGCTGGCCTCGCTGCTCTCGGGCCGCAAGGTGCGCACCGACGTGGCGATGACCGGCGAGGTGTCGCTGACCGGGCGGGTGCTGCCGATCGGCGGGGTGAAGCAGAAGCTGCTCGCCGCCGACCGGGCCGGGGTCACCACGGTGATCATCCCCAAGCGCAACGAGGCCGATCTGGACGACGTCCCGGCCGAGGTGCTGGAGCGGCTCACCGTCCACCCGGTGGCGGACGTGCGGGAGGTGCTGGAGCTGGCGCTGGAACCGGCCGGGGCCACCCCGACACGGCGTCGATCGCAAGATCGTCAAATCCGGTACGGTGCGCGGACCGTCCTCGACGGATGGCAGGATGGACACTCGCCACTCGTGT